>JAGCZE010000416.1 GCA_017960415.1 Lachnospiraceae bacterium | reverse complement strand
TTTCATGATATCGGTTTTTTATAGGGGATGATTGCTTATTGGACATTACTAATTGAATCTGATTCCAGGGCGATATTTACAGTGCGACGGCCCGATATATATTGTGAAAATATGGTAGATATCGTATAAACGACCAATAAGAAGTTCAGCAAGGAGATCATGCCCTATGTCAGAAAAAGCAGAAGACCGCCGGATCAGGAAGACAAAAAACGCCATCCGCGATGTATTTGCGGAATTGTTGCAGACCAAACCCCTGAATAAGATCACGGTCAGGGAGATAACCGAAAAGCAGACATTAACAGAGGCACATTTTACAAGCATTTCGGAGCTTGATACAAATACGGCCAAAATAACAGGAACGGGATCGCCGCGCCTCCGGTAATACCTGTCGGAAAGCGGGGTGACCCCGTAACAGAACAAATCCTTAGTTTTCAAACTGTTCGGACATTTTGACGAACAGCACATTGTAATCCACCGGCTTTACAAAAAATGCATTGAAGCCGCTCTCATACGCCCTGATCATATCCTCGGGCATACTCTTTGAAGTAACCGCAAAGAGCGGTATCTGCCCGGCATCATCCTTGCCGGAGATACGTATGCATTTGGCAGCCGAATAACCGTCGAGCACGGCGGTATCGATCCCCATCAGGACAATATCGTAAGTATATGCAGGTTTTGAAACGAACTCGATAACCGCGGATTTACCATTATCGACAGCAACTACCTCTGCGCCTGCTTTCGCAAGCAGTTCCGTAATAACCCTTACGTTCAGCGAATTGGCCTCGCATACGAGGATCTTCTTGCCCTTAAAATCAAAGGGTGTCATGTCGACGAACTTTCCCTCATCCTCCGCTGTTGCAACATATACGAAATTCTCGGGAATGATCCTTGTATTCTCCCTGTCATCATTTTCAAAAGCCAGCGAATCGCCGTGGATATACTGGATCTCATTGACGGGCTGCTCATCATACTCTATATCGGGTGTTTCCATTTCCCGATTGGCCTTTAATATCTCGGTCAACAGCCTGCTGATCCTTCTGGCTTCATCCTTGATCTGAAGCAGTCTCTCCTGCGTGACATCCGCATTCGAAAGGTCCTCTGCCGCAAGGGAGGCCATGCCGATGATCCCGCTTAAGGGCGATCGGATATGGGATGCGATATTATCGATGAGCTCGGTTTTTTTGGCAGAGATCACTCTCTCACTTTCAAGAGCATCGCTCATTTCCTGGCGCATGCGCAGGGTTTCGTCCGTTTCCTTATCCGCTTTTCTGAAGCAGGAAAAGAACCGTATATCACCTATATCCTGCTTGGTTGGGATCATATTTTTGACCTTAACCCAGTCATATTCGCCTTCGCGGTTCTTCATCCTGAAATTCAGCTTACTGACATAGATGCCGCGCTTCAGGTTCTCGCGGATCAGATCCAGATCGAAGAAGTTCGAAAATGCTTCCTTATCATCTGGATGTATTCTCTGTTCCGCAAGAAGTATGACTTCGATCTCGACAAACCCTTCCTGCGCCCAGTATGAAGCATTCTCGCCCATCATCGTACGGAAACTTCCGGTCGTCAGGTTGATCTCAAATATCTCGTCATAATAATCACGCCAAACCTGCAGCAACTGCTTCAGCCCGAATTCGCCCGAAGCTATCGCGTCGGAGATCATGATCTCATCAAATCTTTCCATATAAACCCCGATTCATCATTATTTCGACAGCATCTCCATGATCTCATTGCTGCGCTCAACAAATGCAGTCATCGCCTCAGGTGCGAGAGGCTTATGAGCCAGCATTGCAAGATCATACAGCTGTGCTACGATCAGTTCGACCTTTCTGCCCTTCTTGTGCTCGGCAAGGAACTGAACCAGCTGGTTGTTCGCATTCAGAGTCAGGCTCTCCTGTCCGCCGAACATGTCATCGCCGCCCATACCAGGCATGCTGTACATCTTCATCATATCGGACATACGTCTGCTCTCTTCGCTCAAGGTGATCACAGCGGAAATCTTGTCGGATTTAAGCTTCTCAACCTTAACTTCAAGCTTATCCTTGTTCAGAACCTTCCTGAAGAGTTTTTCAAGCTCTTTCTGTTCCTTCTCGATATCCTTCTGCTCATCCTCGCCGACTTCTTCCTTCACACTGTCGGATACATCAGCGTCGATACGCAGGAATCTTACCTTGTCATTGCTTGCTTCAAGCTGTGAGATGAAAGGCTGGTCGATATTGTGCGTAAGCAGCACTGCGTCAAGGCCTTCGGACTTGAACATATTGATGTACTGGCTCTGCTGCTTCTCGTCGGTTACATAATAAACCTTGTCCTTCTTGGCTTCGGCGTTCTCAGCGTCGTCATCCGCTGCACCGTTATCCGCCGACTTATCATCGCCTGCTGCATCTGAAGATCCCGCGTCACTGCCGGCAGCTGCAGTTTCATCAGTCGATCCTTCCTTGCCGGCTTCTGCGCCTTCCGGTGCTTCTTCCGCCTTGTTCAGCCCGCTCTTCTTCGAAGCCTCGATATACTCTTCAAGCGTAACATACCTGCCTTCGAGATTCT
>JAGCZE010000042.1 GCA_017960415.1 Lachnospiraceae bacterium | reverse complement strand
GTACGGCTACCGCCTCTGCGCCGCCGAGTCTCTGGGTGATCTTGTAGCCTATGTTGCCTGCCTGAAGGTCGGGGAAGACAAGGACATTGGCGTGTCCCGCCACAGTGCTTCCTTTTGCTTTTGATGCGCCGATCTCGGGGACAATGGCAGCATCAAACTGCATTTCCCCGTCAAGTTCAAGCTCCGGTGCCATCTCATGGGCAAGTTTTGTAGCTTCCTGAACCTTGGTGACCAGATCATGTTTTGCGCTGCCCTTGGTCGAAAATGACAGGAGCGCCACTTTCGGATTCTCTATGCCGCACAGATCACGGGCAGTCTCTGCCGCAGAAACCGCGATACATGCCAGTTCTTCTGCTGTCGGGCACGGAACCACCACGCAGTCCGAATATACGAGTAAGCCTTCGTAACCTATCTCCTTGTTGGGGAAATCCATCAGAAAACTCGAAGATACAACCTTCATACCGGGTTTGGTCTTGATGATCTGCAATGCGGGACGCAGCATATCTCCGGTTGTATGTACAGCACCCGAAACGAGACCGTCGGCATCTCCTTCTTTTACCATCATTACCGCAAAATACATCGGATCCTCAACCAGTTTGCCTGCTTCATCCTCCGTAAGTCCTTTGGCCTTGCGAAGCTCGAACAGCTTTGAGGCATAAGCTCCCTTCTTCGGACTGCTGAGCGGGTCAATGGTTTCGATGCCGCTGATATCCGTGGAAGTACCCTTCGCGGTTTCGTTTATTTTGTCGATATTTCCGATCAAAACAGGTCTTGCAAGCCCATCGGCCAGGATGCGTGCCGCCGCCTGTACGGTACGGGGCTCATCCCCTTCCGGAAGAACTATGGTTTTTACGTTGTTTCTGGCTTTCGCCTTGATCTTTTCTATTACGCTCATACTCTGCCCCCTGAATATATTATGTTAAATAAATGTTCCGTGCCTGTCAATCTAACCGGCAATCAGCGGTTTTCATCAACTAAAGGCTGCTTTTACCGCCCGATTCACAGGTCAAGTCCTTCAAATCCGTCCCACACCGGTTTTCCGCTGTAGGTCAGGATCTCCGCTTCACCTCTAAGTGCCTTCAAAACCGAAAGTGCAAGTGCTTCCTGCTCCATCTCGCCCGGATAAACGCTGACAGGCGCAATAAAACCGCAGCGTCTTTCGATGCCTTCACGGATATCATCAAATCTCATGAAGCCGCCCGTAAGCAGGATTCCGTCAACCTTTCCGCATAAAACGGCACTCATCTCACCGATCTGCTTGCATATCTGGTAGATCATGGTGTTCCATACCAGAACCGCCTTCGGATCCCCCGCGTCCACCATAGCGTGGATCTTATCGGCATCAGAAGTACCGAACAGGCTCACAAAGCCTCCGGCACGTGAACACATCAGTCTTACTTCGGCTGTCGAATGAGCCTCGATATAATCAAGAAGTGCAAGCACCGGAACGCTTCCGATCCTGGTAGGGGTAAATGTGCCCTCTCCGTCCGCGCCCATGTTTCCGTCGACCATACGGCCTTTTTCATGAGCACTGACGGTGATCCCGCCATCAATATGTGCGACAATAAAGTTGCAGTCCTCATATTTTCTGCCGCATTTTTGGGCATGGAACTCTGCCACAGCCTTCTGATTGAGCACATGTGAATGCGAAATCCTGTAAACACCCTTGATACCCGTAAGACGAGCATAATCGCAGTATTCGTCCACATTGGTGGGATTGAGTGTATAGGCCTCCTTGTGATATTCACAAGCAAATTTCCAGGCCAGCATTACACCCAATTTGGCAGGATGCTCGCTGCCGCCGACCGCTGCTACGGTATCATTGTACAGACGTTCATCGATTCTTGTGACACCTCCGGGCTGCGAATATGCACTGCCGCCGCGTCCGACAAACACATCGATATCCGCCGGATCCTCGCCGTAGTCCTTCAGCATGTCAAGTATAACACCGTATCTGAAGGGTATCTGGTCGTTTACATGCGGATATTGCAGAAGTACCGGTGCATCATGAAAAATGCTCTTTTCGAACAGTGAGGTTTCATTTTCAAACAGACTGACCTTTGTCGAAGTTGAACCCGGATTGATAACTAAGATCTTATACATATTTGTGCCACCTTCTTATCTGAAGAAATAAACGAGTGAGAGTACGTGGCAAACATACGCCGCAACCACAAGAAGATGCCACACCATATGAGAGAATTTGAACTTCTTACCTGAGTAGAAGAACAGGCCGATAACATAAGCACAAACGCCTGCAAGAAGGAGCCAGAACGAAGCTGTCGTCATGGTCTCGTGAAGCGTACCGAGGATAACAAATCCCAGAACGCCCATTATGCCGTAGATAAGAACGGCAAACCTTGAGCCCGTCTTGTTATCGGGATACATGAATATCATTAAGAATGTGCCGAGGAGTGCCAGAGACAATTCGGCAATGAGAATGCCGAGACCTAAGCCGCCCTCGACCATGGATAAACATAAAGGAGTAAATACACCGAGGATCGCGTAGTAAGTCATGATGTGGTCAAGCTTCGCGAATACTCTCTTGTGAAGTGATCCGGGCTTCTGGAAGTGATAGATAGTCGTAAACAAGGAAGCCAGGAAACCGAATACCATGAATGCGGATGCACCGATGCTGTCAGAAAGTTCGTAGCCTTCGGGGGCCTTGATATAAGCATTAACGGAAGCAAAGGGGATCATGAACAGAAGATAGAGTGCCAGAACTCCGGATGTAATGGAGTTACCTACCTCTTCTCCGAATGTCTCGCGGGTCTTCTCTATGGT
>JAGCZE010000415.1 GCA_017960415.1 Lachnospiraceae bacterium | reverse complement strand
ATAATCAATCTTTTTTATATTTTATATTTGAAGTATCATAAATAAAATGTGCCTGCGGGGATCCGCATGTAGTTTTATTGTCCCTGTGTCCGTTTTTTCAGGATCACGACCAGCGAATATATTCCATATCCGGCCAACAGTACCCAAACCGTACAAAGAATGCCTATAAGCGCTTTTGAGGCTGTCGGAAGCCCGGTCTGTGTTATCGTTTCATCATCTTTGCTGTCATTGGAGGCTGCTGTTCCCAGTCGGTCAAGCCTGTACAGGGAGGTAATATCCTTTTTGAGCTTTTCCATATATGCGGCGTCTACCGTCTCCTTACGGCGCACGGATTTCGCTACATTTTCGACCATCTGCCCGGCAGCGTCACGCACTGAGGCCGATCCGTTAAATACAGGAGTTACAAACGTATTGGAAATGTTGTCCAATAACAGTTTTGTTGCCAGCAGCTTGATATCATAATAGGTCTTGTTGTCTTCTCCCGCCCTTGACAGATAATCACGATACTCCGCGCTCTCCTGTGCCTTGGTGGTAACAGGGACATATCCTTCGGTACCGGCATAGGCATTCTGAACTTCATCAGTCAGCATGAACTGGGCGAAGAGCCAGGAGGCCAGGACTTCCTGAGGATCGGATTTATTGAAGATGCAGATCGAAGGTCCCTGTGAGATCATTTTGGGATTTTGGGGATCGCACTGCGGTATGGTACGGACCACGGTCTCAAAATCAACAAACATATCCTCGGCAATATCCGAAAGCGGTGCATTCGAACCCATCCATGTGGAACCTGCGGTGGAATCAATAGCGAAGATACACTGGCCCGCATTCAGGAAATTCGCGGGATAACTTGATATCTTGAATGTTGAGAAGGCACCGTTTTCCACATGATCCCTTATTTGATACAGCAGATCAAAGGCCGTATCGTTAAATATCCGTATTTCGCCTTCATCCGTTGTATAACCTGCGTTTTTCTGCGCAAGATACTGGATCATCATATTGTCCGTCGACTTGTAAATGAACGGGATCATAACATTCTGCCCGTTCACTTTGAAGGTGCCGTCGGGATTCTTCACTGTTGCGGCGTCGGAAACTTCCCAGACAAAATCCCAGGTAAGAACGTCGGGAATGCTGTATCCGAGCGCCTCCACATAAGTCTTGTTAATATAGCAGGCTTCCGTCGAGCGCATGTAAGGAACGGCGTAATAATGTTCCCCTATCCTGCATTCCTCAAGAAACTTCGGAACGATCTGGGCATGTGTCGGAACATCAAATAAGATCT
Organism: Lachnospiraceae bacterium; assembly: GCA_017960415.1. The sequence goes on along the minus strand of JAGCZE010000415.1, from coordinate 3,024 downwards.
TGCTGCCTCCCAGACCGTATGCTGCATCGTCCATTATTTCATCCAGCGGAACCACGATATTTTTACCGGTCAGATAAGTGGCAATATGATCCGGATATGTGATGCAGACATTCGGAGTGGTATTCGTCGAAATATTCGTGATAACATCATTGTAGATCCTGCCATAATCCGTATACAGCCTGATCGTCACCTTGATGTTCGGATACAGTTTTTCAAAATCCGAGATCGCTTTTGCATATATGTCGGTCTGGGTTTTGTTCGTATCGTTCTTCGCCCAGAACGTGATCTCATAGTTCCTCGAAGTATCAAAGCTCTCAGGCATCGAAAATTCGCTGAGTCCCTTTGTTCCGTGGCAGCCCGTAAGGAGCAGTATGCATATTAATATCATCGGTATCAATATGACTTCCCATCGCTTCATCCCTTCGTACCTCCTCTCGAAACGCCCGCCATGATCTTTTTGCGGAAGATCAGGAACAGTACGATAAGCGGTACCGAGATCACAACGACCGCAGCCATCATAGCGGGGATATTTTCCCTGCCGAAGCCGTTTTCGCGTATTTCCTGTATACCGTTTGATACGAGGAAATAATCCGAATTGTCGGTGATCAGACGCGGCCATACATAGGAATTCCAGCATTCGATGACCTTCAGGATGACTATGGTTACGATCGTGGGCTGCGATATCGGCAGCATCACCTTGACCAGATATTTGAAATCCGAAGTTCCGTCGACTTTGGCCGCCTTGTAGAGTTCTTCGGGGATTGCCTCGAAATTCTCCTTCAGAAGATAAATATAAAAGACTGAAGTAACCGAGGGCAAAATCAGTCCTGTAAAGGTATTACGAAGTCCGAGATCCGATATTGTTACGAAATTGGTGATAATGACAAGCTCATTCGGGATCATCATGAGGGAGAGGAACAGCGCAAACACGATGTTTTTTCCTCTGAAATCAAGTCTTGCGAAGGCAAATGCCGCAAGGATGATCACAACCATCATCAGCAGCGTTGTACAGATCGTAAAAACAAGCGTATTCAGGAAATATCTGCCCAAAGGTACCGCAGTAAATGCATCGGCATAGTTCTGAAAAGTAGGGCTCAGTGTAAAGAATTTCGGAACATATTCCGAACTGTATGCGCTATAGCTCTTTATGCTGGAAAGGATCATCCAGTAGAACGGGAAAAGGACCATAATGCCCCAGACCGTCAGAAAGAAATAGATCACGGAATTCGAAATTATCTTGCGTCTCTTTGCGTTTTTTTCGATCCGTTCATAATCGTCTTTATTGTCCACTTTTAATCCCCTCCTCTCTAGAAATTCGCACTCTTCTTGCTCAGAAGCAGATTGATGCAGGTGATCGTAAATACGATCGCAAACAGTATGATCGCTGCCGCGGATGCAAAGGAAGGATAACCGCCGCTGTTGCCGTAGAGCATGTCATATACATAGCCGACGATGGTATTCATGCCCGCCGCATTCAGATCGGTGCCGAACAGCGCAACTTCATCGCTGTATGCCTTAAATGCACCGATAAAACCTGTGATCACGAGATAAAAGATCATCGGGGCGATCATCGGAAGCGTGATACGCGTGAAAATCCTGAAAGGCCTTGTGCCATCCACCTTTGCCGCCTTGTAATAAGTTTCATTTACGGAAGCTAGGGCACTTGTGAGGATCAGTATCTTAAACGGAAGAACGATCCAGATCGTGTAAAAGCACATGACAAACATCTTGGCCCAATAAGGTCCTCCGATGAAATCCACGGCTTCACCGCTAAAAGCCTTGATCAGCAGATTGATCATACCGTCCGAATATGCGGTCTTCTTAAAAAGTATCATGAAAACAAGTCCGACAGCAAGGGTATTGGTAACATACGGAAGGAAAAATACCGTCTGATACAGCTCCCGAAGTTTAGGTATGTTTGAAAGGCCTACGGAGATCAGAAGAGCGATCCCTGTTGAAAGCGGAACCGTGATGATGACTATGATGAATGTATTCTTGAGTGCCTGCGTAAAATACGGATCACGGAGCACATAGGAATAATTGTATGTCCCGACGCCCGTATAAGTCTGTGAGGCGAAATTATAGCCTTCCTCAAAGGAATAAACAATAACATCGATCAGCGGATAGACCATGAACACGCCCAGGAACAGGATAGCGGGCAAAAGGTAGAGCCAGCCCTTTAGATTGTTTTTCATACAGTGAAACGGATCCTTTCTTCTGTATTGTGATCAAACAGATGAACCTTTAAGGGTTTGAGATTAAATCTTACTTCTGTCTGTGATGTATCAACCGGCGTGTCGGCGCTGATGATCGAGCGGATGCTCTGGCCGATAAAGGCATCATTGGCGGAGATCACGCTGGAATCGCGTCCCATGACTTCCCTGTTGATAAGCCTGCATTTTAATCTGCCTCCGTTATCGACCTCGAAGCCTTCGGGACGGATCGCAGCATATACTTCACAGTCCGGAACACCCTTTATATCAAGAACATTGTCGTCACCGATAAACAGTGACCCGTTCGAAACCCTGGCCTCAAAGACATTGATCGCCGGTGTTCCGAGGAACTTTGCCACAAACAGATTGACCGGATCGTCATATACCTCCTGGGGCTTGCCGATCTGATGCAGGACGCCGTCCTTCATGACCACGATCATATCGGAAATGCTCATCGCCTCCTCCTGATCGTGGGTAACGAAAACCGTGGTAATACCGGTCTCATTCTGAATCCTGCGCAATTCCTCCCGGGTCTGGAGACGGAGTCTGGCGTCAAGATTGGAAAGAGGCTCATCCAGAAGCAACACGCGCGGCATCTTGACAAGCGCACGCGCGATAGCCACACGCTGCTGCTGTCCTCCCGAAAGTTCATTGGGCCTGCGCTCCATCAACATGTCTATCTGGACCAGCTTCGCTGCTTCAAGCGCCTTCTCCTTCATCTGCTGTTTGGTCAGCTTCTTATCGCCTTTAAAATTCTGAAGCGGAAACATGATATTCTGCTCAACCGTCAGATGCGGATAAAGAGCGTAGT
>JAGCZE010000041.1 GCA_017960415.1 Lachnospiraceae bacterium | reverse complement strand
GCTTCATCTGTACGGTCTGGTATCTGACGGCGGCGTTCACAGCCATATTACACATATATACGGACTGCTTGAACTGGCAAAGCGCAACGACCTGAAGAAAGTTTATGTTCATTGCTTCCTCGACGGAAGAGATACTCCTCCCGCATCGGGAAAGGATTACGTTGCCCAGCTTGAAGCCAAGATGGCAGAGATCGGTGTCGGCGAGGTTGCTTCGGTACAGGGACGTTACTATGTAATGGACCGTGATAAGAACTGGGACCGTGTTGAGAAGGGATATGCCGCTCTTGTTTACGGTGAGGGCGAAGAGGCTGATTCGGCTACAGGCGGTATCCAGGCTTCATACGATAAGGGCGTTACCGATGAGTTTGTAGTTCCTTTTGTAGTAAAGAACAACGGCGCACCCGTTGCAACCATCAAGCCCAACGACAGCATTATTTTCTACAATTTCAGACCCGACCGTGCAAGAGAGATCACCAGAGCACTGTGCTGTGAGGATTTCGACGGATTTGAACGCAGAAACGGATTCTTCCCGCTGAAATACGTATGCTTTACCGAATATGATGTTACGATCCCGAACAAGATCATAGCATTTGAGAAGATCAAGCTGACAAATACCTTCGGAGAATTCCTTGCCGCAAAGGGAATGCGCCAGGCTCGTATCGCCGAGACCGAGAAGTATGCTCATGTAACATTCTTCTTTAACGGCGGAGTTGAGGCTCCCAATGAGGGCGAGGACCGTATCCTTGTAGATTCTCCGAAGTATGTTCCCACATATGACAAGAAGCCCAGAATGAGCGCTTATACCGTTTGCGATCGTCTCAGCGAGGCTATTACCAAGAAGGATGAGAACGGTGAGGCATACTATGATGTTATCATCTGCAACTTCGCAAATCCTGACATGGTAGGTCATACCGGCGTTCTTAACGCTGCTGTTGAGGCCATCGAGGTTATTGACAAGTGCCTTGGCGAGATAGAAGGCTTCATTAAGGAAGTTAACGGACAGATGTTTATCTGTGCCGACCACGGCAATGCAGAAATGTTGATCGATTACGAGACCGGTGAGCCTTTCACCGCTCATACGACCAATCCCGTTCCTTTCATTGTTGTCAATGCCGACGGCGTAAAGGATATCAAGGAAGGCGGAAGACTCTGCGATATCGTTCCTACGATGCTTGATATGATGGGTATTGAGAAGCCTGCGGAGATGACAGGCGAGTCATTGCTGATCAGAGGGTAAATGATTCTTGTTTCTATTCATGTATTATTGAAAAAAATTCTTGTCTTTTTCAAATAATTATGATAACATAGACAAGGTGCGAGCCTGCTTGAATGGCTCAATTTTACTCGAACGGGAGGTGTTACGAATGGAAGCTTTAAAGATCATACTCACAGTTTTGTTTATTCTTATCTGTGTTGCTATAGTTGCAATAGTTCTTTTGCAGGACTCCAAAGGCGAAGGTCTTTCATCGGCTATCGCCGGAGGCGGCGGCAATACAAGCACTTACTGGAGCAAGAACAAAGGACGTTCCAAGGAAGGTATCCTCAGCAAGGCTACTATTATCCTGACCATACTTTTCATCGTTCTTTCGGTTATTCTCAATCTGAGTGTAATGCAGTGATCGAACTTGAAGAGGGCATCCGCCGACACGGGTGCCCTTGTTTTTTTATTATTTATATAGTATTATAATAATATAAAAAGGTCTGCAGTAAGGAATTATTTTCGCCGGATCGGAAAGGATTCATTATGGATCAGCAGAAGTTCGAAGAAAGAAAAGAAACGGTTTACGGTTTTATATCAAATAAAGGCTATACTCCGATGAAAGCCAAGGAAATAGCCCAGTTTCTGAGTGTTCCGCGTGCAGAAAAGGAAGAATTTGCAGAAGTTCTCGACGCGCTCGTTGCTGACGGCAAGATCATTATCGACAACAGAGGTAAGGTTAAAAGAGCCGACGAGAACAGCGTAGCCGGTACATTCTGCGGGACAAACAAAGGCTTCGGGTTTGTTACGATCGATGGCGAGCCCGGGGATATTTTCATAGCTCCCGACAATGTAAACGGAGCCCGTGACAAGGACCGGGTTCTTATTTCGGTTCTTGATACCTTTGCGCCCAAAGGAAGAAGCAGGGAAGGCGTCGTCTTAAGTATTCTTGAACGCGGGACTTCCTGTATTATCGGTACTTTCCAGAGGACCAAGACCTATGGTTTTGTTGTTCCCGACAATCAGAAATTCGGGTCGGATATCTACATTCCCCACGGATTTACAAAAGGTGCCGTAACGGGCCACAAGGTAGAAGTCGAAATCACGGATTTCGGAAATAAGGATAAAAATGCCGAGGGGCATATTATTGAGATAATCGGCCATATTGACGATCCGAAGACCGATATCATGAGTGTTATCAGAGCGTACGGTATTCCTGTGGAATTTCCCGAAGGTGTGATCAATCAGCTTACGACGATTCCCGATTCGGTAAAAGAAGAGGATACAGCCAACAGGCTCGATCTGCGCAGTACGCGTATGGTCACGATAGACGGTGAGGACGCCAAGGATCTTGATGATGCTGTTTCGCTTGAATTCGACGGCAAATTATATCATCTCGGTGTTCATATTGCTGATGTTACAAATTATGTAAAGGAAAATTCCCCGCTTGATAAGGAAGCCTTAAAGCGCGGAACAAGTAATTATCTGATCGACAGTGTTATTCCGATGCTGCCGCACGAGCTCTCCAACGGTATATGCTCACTGAATCAGGGCGTTGACAGGCTTGCACTTTCTGTGCTTATGGATATTGATCCTAAGGGCAATGTAGTCAGCCACAAGATATGTGAGACTCTCATCAATGTCAACAGGAGAATGGCTTATACCAATGTTAACCGCATTGTGTGCGGCGAGCCCACAGAACCGAAACTTGTTCAGAGCACAGAAGCTGCCGATGAATCAAAGTGGATATATTCTGATCCCAACAGGTACGAGGCGGCCGTAAAAGACTTTCCGGCCAGGAAACAGGCATATGAAGCTGATATGCAGGAATATGCAGATCTCGTCGATATGTTCATGATGATGGAGGACCTGGCGGAAATACTGCGCAGCCGCAGGATGAAGCGCGGTTCCATAGACTTTGATTTTCCTGAATGCAAGATCGAGGTTGACGACAGGGGCGTGCCCATCGATATACATCCGTATGAAAGAAATAAGGCGACCAGGATCATTGAGGATTTCATGCTCATAGCCAATGAAACGGTCGCAGAGGACTATTTCTGGCAGGAACTTCCGTTTGTTTACAGAACACATGAGAATCCCGATCCCGAGAAGATAACCAAGCTCGGTATATTTATCAATAATTTCGGTTATTCGATAAAGATGACTCAGGAAGATATCCATCCGAAGGAGCTGCAGAAGCTGCTCAATACAATTGCCGGAAGCGAGGAAGAAACACTTATCAGCAGATTGACGCTTCGTTCATTGAAGCAGGCCAAGTATACGACTACCTGTGACGGTCATTTCGGTCTTGCCGCGAAATATTACTGTCATTTTACTTCGCCAATTAGAAGATATCCCGATCTTCAGATACACCGTATCATCAAGGAAAATCTGGCCGGCAAGCTTGACGAACACAGGGTGAATCATTATAACAAGATACTCGACGAAGTGGCTATCCAGTCCAGTAAGACCGAGCGCAGGGCCGATGAAGCTGAACGTGAAGTTGAGAAGCTCAAGAAGATAGAATATATGGAAAAATATATCGGAGAGCTTTTCGAAGGCGTCATTTCGGGCGTTTCGAGCACCGGCATGTATGTGGAGCTTCCGAATACAGTTGAAGGCGTGATCCCGCTTGTCAAAATGGAAGATGACTACTATTATTTTGATGAAGAACATTACATGCTTGTGGGCGAGCATACAAAGAAAACTTACAAGCTGGGTGAAAAAGTCAAGGTAAGGCTCGAAATCGCCGATAAACTTCTGAGGACTATCGAGTTTAAGCTGGCGGAGAATGATGTTATCTATGATCCCGAAACCGGTGAATTTACCTGATCGTATACTGCTGTCAGGATCATTGGGTCAGCTGCATATTTTTATAAAAATTGAACCCGCGGTTTATTGTTTTTCTCATTAAGCGGACATATAATAATCATCGAAGTAAAAAAAGACAGGAGGTTTTGTCATGGCGCAGGTAAAGGCTTCAAAGCTTGTAGCCAACAATAAAAAAGCCTATTATGACTATTTTATTGAGGATACTTACGAAGCGGGCATAGCGCTTGCCGGAACCGAAGTAAAATCCGTCAGAATGGGAAAATGCAGTATCAAGGAAAGCTATATACAGGTCGAAAATAATGAGATGTATATTTTCGGAATGCATATCAGCCCTTACGAGAAAGGTAATATTTTCAATAAAGATCCGTTGCGTACCAGAAAGCTCCTGCTTCATAAGAATGAGATCATGAAGCTGAAAGTTCAGGTTGCCGAGAAAGGTTATACGATAGTTCCGCTGACCGTGTACCTGAAAGAAGGTCTTGTAAAGGTCAGCATAGGTCTGGCAAAAGGTAAGAAGAACTATGATAAGCGCGATTCCATCGCAAAGAAAGATGAGCGCAGGGATAAAGAGAGAGAGTACAAGATCAAGGGTCTTTAAATCTGATATGAGAGGCTATCTTCGAAGCATTGCTTAAAAGCTTTTTATGAACTGTTACGGGCCAGTACTGGTTTCGACGGGGGTTTTGAAGCTGGAGAAGCGAGTCGCGAGGCAGTGCGTTATACTCCAAAACTAAATATAAACGCTAACGAAGATTTAGCACTCGCTGCCTAATCATAGGCTGCTGTCCGCCTTATAAGACCTGCATTTTAAGATACGGGCATCATCATGGCAGGAAACGACATTTGCAAAGCTTTGAGCATTTGGGCGTAATATGAAGCTACTGAAGGTATCAGGCCGCCGATCGTCGTATACCGGAGGGAAATGGGTCATTTTAATATGATCCGGAAATATTCGGCTACACTCGTAGAAGGACAGTGAATTGGCTTTCGGACAGGGGTTCGACTCCCCTCTGGTCCACTCAAGAAGAAGTCATCGTATTAAAGATACGGTGGCTTTTTCTTTTGCAAAGCGTCGCCAGATCCAATTTATCTTGTATAATAGCGGGCGTTAGTATATAATGTGTATTAAGTATAGGTATAATACAATATTTTGTGGAGGACTCGTTCTTGAAACGAAAGAACATCAGACATTTTTTCCGATTAATGATCATAATGCTTCTGATCATCACTATCACCGGGTGCGGTAAAACAGGATCCGTACCGGTACAGCTTGATGACGGGAATACAGCATCGGATCAGAATCCGGTATATGCTATAATCTCAATAAAAGACTATGGAAAAATGAAATTCATAATTCT
>JAGCZE010000414.1 GCA_017960415.1 Lachnospiraceae bacterium | reverse complement strand
GCATCGATCTCGTCAATGAAGATGATACACGGAGCCTGTGCCTGAGCCTGTTTGAACAGATCCCTTACTCTGGAAGCACCGACGCCGACAAACATTTCCACAAAATCAGAACCGGCCAGTGAAAAGAACGGAACATGAGCCTCGCCGGCAACCGCCTTGGCAAGCAGCGTTTTACCGGTTCCAGGAGGTCCTACGAGCAGAGCGCCTTTCGGCAGCTTCGCACCGATCTTCTGGTATTTGCCGGGATTATGCAGGAAATCAACAAGTTCCCTGATGGAATCCTTGGCCTCTTCCTGTCCCGCAACATCCTTGAATGTAACGCCGGTTTCCTTCTCGACATAGATCTTCGCATTTGATCTGCCGACGCCCATGATCCCGCCCGAATTCTTCGAGATGGATCTGAACAGGAAATACATCAGCACATAGATCAGGATAAACGGAAGAATATATACGAGCAGGATATCGAAAATGGTGGTACTCTTGTCCACTACCTGGGCACTGAAGGGTATCCCCGCCTGATAAAGCATGTCCTTGAGCTCATCATCGGCTACCACGCCCGTATAGTAGGTAACCCCCGAATAGGTTGTTTTCTTCTTGGGGGTGATCAATATCCTGTCCGACTGGATCAGAACTTCTTCGATATCCCCCGCCGCGATCATATCCAGAAAACGGTTATACGTGATCTCTTCCGTCTTGGCCGCGTTGATCTGTCTTGACAGATAGCTGAACAGCATTACAGCTATCAGTGCCCCGATAAGGCAGATAAAAAACATCCGCCGGTTCGAATTGTTCTTCTCCGGTTCTTTTTTGTTATTCTCGTCCATTATTCAATATACTCCTCAAAATACTTTCTGTAGGGCGATGCCGCACTCAATGCGCATATCCCTATAAGTCCGGGGCCTGTATGCGCTCCTATGGCACATCCCAAAAAGCCCTTCAGCACCGTCTTGCATCCGAACTGTGCCTTGATCCTCTCAATAAATTCATCGCACAGTTCCTCGCAATCGGCATGAACAACCGCAATTATCTGTTTGTCAAGGTCCACGCCCCGCTCTTCGATAATGCTTATAACTTTGTCTATTGCCTTTTTGCGTCCGCGTACTTTCTCACACACCTGAAGCTTGCCTTCATCGGTCACTTCGATAATGGGCTTGATGTCAAGCAATGTGCCCGCGATCGCGGCAGGACGGCTCAGACGGCCGCCTTTATAGAGATACTCGAGGGTTTCCACGGTAAATATGTGTTCCATATTATCGAAATGGAAACGGGCCGCTTCGAGCACTTCTTCCTTGGTCGCTCCCTTCTCCTGCATGATGAGCGCCATATAAACACAGAGACCGAAGCCTATTGATGCACACTTCGAATCCACTATATCGATCTTAAAATCGGGATAGTCTTCCAGAATATCTTTCTTTGCAAGATTGGCTGCCCCGAATGTTCCTGCTATACCTGTTGAGAAACAGAAATAAACAACCTCTTTTCCCGCTTCTGCATAGGGCCGGAATGCTTCAGTAAACATAAACTCGTTGATGTGATATGTCGATATCACGGCTCCCGAGCGTTGAATATCGTAAAATTCCCCCGGAAATATCGTTGCTCCGTCAAAATAATCCGTTCCGTCAATAACTACCGGTGTGGGTATAACCTTCAGGTCATATTTTTTGATCACCCACTCAGGCATGTCGGTTGCTGAATCGGTTATTATTGTATACATTATACGTCCTTTCTGAACATGTTTTTATTTTTTGTAAATTCAAACACCCCCTGCTGGTCGGTAAAACCTGTAAATCCCATATTTCAAAAACCATTTCCTTTAGTTACATCCGATCCAGCTGGGAGAGCCATGCGGTTCCCCTGATATCACTGGGCATTCTCCAGTCTCCTCTCGGAGACAGTGCCACAGAACCGGTTTTGGGCCCGTCGGGCAGGCACGAACGCTTGAACTGATTGGAGAAGAAGCGTTTGTAGAGCTGCTTCTGCCATTTCAGTATGGTGGCGTCGTCATATCTGCCTTTGAAGGCTTCCTTCGCCATGCGGTATATTTTGGCCGGCTCGAAACCGTACCTGATCAAATAGTAAATGAAGAAATCGTGCAGTTCGTAGGGTCCCACGATATCCTCGGTGATCTGGCTTGTAAGGCCGTCAACACTCGGAAGCAGCTCCGGCGATACGGGTGTTCCGATGATATCCATAAGCGTATCGGCCAGCCTCTTATTATCCGAATTCTCGGCATAGAATGCTACCAGCGCCCGCACAAGGGTCTTCGGTACCGAAGCATTGACGCCGTACATTGACATATGATCGCCGTTGTATGTCGCAAATCCAAGGGCAAGTTCCGAAAGATCGCCGGTTCCTATAACGATTCCGCCTTTAAGATTGGCTATGTCCATAAGGATCTGGGTACGCTCTCTGGCCTGGGCATTTTCAAAGGTTACATCCGCCGTCTGACCGTCATGACCTATATCGCTCAGATGCCCGCTTACAGCATCCTTTATATTGATCTCGAGAAGCTTGATCCCAAGCTCTTCTATCAGGACTTCGGCGTTGGAACGGGTTCTGACCGAGGTTCCGAAGCATGGCATCGTAACAGCGGTAATGCCGGCAGTATCCAGCCCGAGTATCTTAAATGCTTCAACCGTGACCAATACCGCCAGTGTTGAATCCAGGCCTCCCGAAATGCCTATGACAGCTTCTTTGCAGTTGATCGCCTTAAGCCTTGCCGCAAGACCGTGGGCCTGTATCTCAACAACTTCCCTGAACTGAACCTTCCTGTCATGCTCATCGACCGGGATAAAAGGATTCATTTCAAAGGTTCTCGTAAGCTCGGTCTCAGGCAGGAGCCGCGATGTATCCTCATCCTTCCCGGCCTGCTCCCTGATCATCCTGCTTACGGAAGCAAATGAGAACTCCGCTCTTTCATATCCGTCGGGATGCGAGCTGTATGAGGTCATCCTTCTTCTTTCATTGACGAGTCTGTTCACATCTATCTCGGTGATCGTGAGCCCGTCGGTGAACATATCCGATTCTTTCAGAATAATTCCGTTCTCCGCGATCAGATCATGTCCTGAGAAGCACAGATCGGTAGTAGATTCCCCTTCGCCCGCATCAGCATAGATATAGCCGCATACGAGTCTCGCGCTCTGATTCTTGACCAGCTCGCGCCTGTAGGCACGTTTTCCCGCAAGTTCGTCACTGGCCGAAGGATTCATGATAACGACCGCGCCTGCGGTGACATGCGCACCACTGGGAGGCTGCGGCATCCACAGATCCTCACATATCTCGATAGCCACCTTGAGCAGGGGCATTTCCCTATTTTCAAAAATAATGTTCATTCCGAAGGGTACTTCTTCGTCCCCAAGCTTCATGCGCCGTACATCGCGCTGCCCGCGCATAAAATGTCTGGACTCGTAATATTCGGCATAGCTTGGAAGAAAATGCTTCGGAACAACGCCCAGGATATGGCCGTTGCTTATGGCGGCAGCACATATATAGAGCTTTGAATTGAACTGCAGCGGCAGGCTTACGACCGTAAATATATCAAGTCCTTCTGTTGCGGCTGCGATACGCAGCAGGGCCGCTTTTGCCTCATTCAGCAGGATATCCTGCAGCACAAGGTCTCCGATCGTATAACCCGTAATGCACATCTCGGGGAAACACAGAAGCTTCACGCCTTTTTCTTCGGCTTCATGTATCATCTTTATGATCGTATCGGCATTGTTTCTGCAATCACCGATCTTGATGACCGGAGTAGCCGACGCCGCTTTTATAAAACCGTCTCTCATCGATCGTTCCTCCTGTTTTTACGCCTTATGAGAGATTATACCACATTGAAACATAAAAAAAAAGAGGTCGAATTTCTCGACCTCTTCAAATGTGTACCCAAAGTGCCGCCCCGCTTTTTGAGTCCTAGCATATAAGCCAGGTGGGTGCCCTCATATGAGCTTCTGCCTTCCACTGAGAAATAACTAACGAGGCCTGACATAGACTCATGGATATTGGATTCCCGTTTTAAGAGATGTAGGTTCAAAAATGCGAGGTTGTCGCACACCCCAGGATACCGCAATATGTGTCCGAAACTTCACTTTTTGGTGTGTTCGTTTTTTTATTTTGTAAATACATTGTACTATATTTTCTAAAAAATGGCAAGACTTTTTATATATTTTCTAATAAATCATCTAAAAAATCATTACTTTCGCAATTTAAAGCAGCATATTTTATTCTTCAAAGACCTCATCGAAGACAAAGATAAATTCGGTTCCTTTTCCGACCGTGCTTTCCACGCTGATGGTTCCGCCGTGTTTCAGGGCGATATATTTGGCTATGGAAAGTCCGAGGCCCGTACCGGTAGCATTCATGCGCAGCTTCGATTTATAGAATTTCTCGAAAATGTAAGGCAGTTCTTCTTCCGAGATGCCTACTCCTTCGTCCTTGATCCCGATACGCACCTTGCGCCCTTCCTCGGAAGCCAGCGTTACATAGATATCGGATCCCTCGGGAGAGAACTTTACCGCATTATCGAAGATTACCATGAACATCTGGTTCAGGCGGTCGTAGTCGCCCATGATCATGTAGATGTCTTTATCGCGCCTGATATTGATGTGAATATTCTTTTTATTGCTGATGGCAGAGGCGTTTCTGATGATCTCGTCGAAGATCTCCACCAGATTGACGGGTTCCTTCTCGATCATGAAATTGGGATTCAGCATCTTCGAAAGTGTCAAAAGGTCGGCTACAAGCCTTTCCATGGTCTGGCACTCCCTGAGTATCCTCTCGTAGTACTGTCCTATCTTGGCGCTGTCTGTTACGATACCGTCATTTAAGCATTCGGTCGTGGCCCTTACCACTGAAATGGGTGTTCTGAGCTCATGTGATACATTTGCGAAGAAATCCAGACGCATCTGCTCAAGATTGGCCCTCTCAACTTCATTTTCAAGCAGCTTGTCCGAAAGCATATCTATGCTCCGGGCCATCTCGCCAATCTCGTCGGTCCTGTCGATACCGGTCTTGCATTGATAATTACCTTCGGCCATGTCCCTTGCCATGGACTGCATCTGCCTGATGGGATCGGTGATCCTTCTTGCGATCATTGTCGCTATGATACCCGAAACTCCCAGCGCCAGAAGCGAACTGATGACTATCAGACGGATACTGTCCCTGGTGGTCTCATCCAGCTGATCCATTGTCCTGATCAGCACGACAGCTCCGCATATTTCCCTGTTGTTAAGGGATATCGGCTTTGCAACCGCCATGACCGTTGCTCCGTGCAGCGGACTGTTGAACAATGCCGAAGCGGTCTTGCCCGAGAAAGCGGACTCAACTATCTCGTTGAATTCTTCCTGTTCTTCGTATGTATTGTCGGGAACATTTACATATTCCGAGGGCATCGGTGAATTCGCTTTGGGATTGGACAATGCCCACAGTTCGGTGGTTTCAAGTTCACCGAACATTGCCAGATATTCCATTGATTCCTCATAATCACCGTCGATCAGGAAATTCTTGAAACGGGCGGCAATATGCTGAGCCATTCTGGTCAGTGAGGTTTCGTTGTATTCCCTTGTAGCGTTCATATTCAGACGTACAAAAATAACACCCAGTACGATGGCGAATATCAGGATCAGCATCG
>JAGCZE010000413.1 GCA_017960415.1 Lachnospiraceae bacterium | reverse complement strand
TATGATGAAGTGCGGGATGGCGGGCATCTCGTGATTCAGGTTCGCGACGAGTACGGACATGAACTCGGTGAAAAGCGTATCGGTATTGATATAGCCGATGAAGAGTTTGATGGGATCAAAGGACATAATTACATTTTCGAAATGAATACTTATAAGGATATGCTGGTGGTCGTTTTCAATAACCGGGTAATGCTTTACGGTATCGGAAATGACAACTGGGGTACTAAGCTTGGCGAGATAGATTACGTAGACCCCCGCGCCCCTGAAAAATCCATCAGCACCAAGCGGACTGTTTATTCCGGCAACAGCATCAAAGTTTGTAATGACAGGATATACAGAGTCATTGAAAACCTTATTTCCGAAGGTACATACGATGACAGTGCTGAAGATTTTGATTCCAAATATATTGTGGAATACTGCGACATAAGCGACGTCCTGGCAGGAAAAAGCGAATGGCACAGAGCGTTTTCTTACAAGCTGGGGAAATAAACTTAGGTTCAAATCGTCATTCCCATCATCTCAGAAAAGTTCAGGAATCCGAATGCCGGAACAATCTCAGCTGCCAGCATTCCGATCGAAAAGACCAGTACCGCGGTTCCCGTTGCGGTAAACCTGTCATGGCTCTTTAAGCTTATCATGCTGACAATTGCGGCTGCGATCATACCGATCATAGCCCTTATCGCAAATGAAAGTATAATATATCCTCTTATCGATACCATAAGCGGAAACTCCATCAGGAATGGAATGCTCTGTACAGGAACATCCAGATCCGGAAAATGATATGTACTGTTCAGGTGGATATACTGGACGAGATGGAAGCATACCGGCATTGCAACACCTATAACCCCGGCGATAACAGGTTTATAAATCTTTTGGACCAATGGGCCCTTAAAAGTCGAGGCCAGCATCCGGCTCATGTTGTTTTGCCGGTCAAATGCATAAATTCCGCCCAAAGCCCCAATGATCGCAATGAGTGCTAAGAACGAGGCCCTTTCCCTGGTCCGCAGGTCTCTGTTTATCAGCAGCTCATATGAGAAAGGCTCGATCAGCCAAAGGTTTCTTCCGGTCCTTTTCGAGTATTCGTAGCCCGTTCTGACCTGCGCCGCCACATCTTCAAGCTCGGCCCGGCGCATATTGTTGGAAGCGATCAGCTCGTTCAATGACCGGACCTGCATTTCATTTCTCTTCTCCTTTTTCATTGCTTCTTCGAGACTCGCCGCAAGGCGTTCTCCGGCTTCAATGATGCCTGTCATTTCATTTTCAAGATCCTGATACAGTTCTTCTGTGATCTCCCCGTGATAAGTCATGTAATTCAGCTTTTTCATCGCATCTACCGGGTAGATATATTCGTATCTGTATGACATAAAAATATGCACCGCAATAAGGCCGGCAAAAACAAGCATTGCTCCCTGTATCACCAGCACCTTCCTGCATTCCCAAAACATGAGCGGACGGCAGAGCCCGATCTTCTCAGCCAGCTTCCTGAAACAGCCGAGCAGTTTTTCTCCGGCTCCGAAATTCCTTACATACATCTTTGCGTGGACAAAGAACCCCACAGCAGCCATAATAAGTGTTAAAGAACCGAATACAAGCATGACAGCCTTCAGTCCCGGCACAGCCCTTTGGAAGATATTCAGATAAATGCAGTTATTAAAGAAATCCTCTGTTTTGATCAGGGTATAAATATTGATATATTTGAACGCATTCAGCGAAGAAACGGGATCGAGTATCATAAATGCCGCAATCTCAAATACGACCAGCGCTCCGGTCAGCAGATAAGACACGAATTTGCCGAATATCCCGAGTATCACATACATAAGGATCCCGGCGAACATAAATCCCGCTGCTTTGATCAGCCATGATAACAGCAGATATTCGCTGATCGATATCCTGTAGGTGCATTTCATAAATTCAGGGATCGACTGGATGCTCCTTGTAATATCATCCATTCCCAGAGTGACTGTAAGGCCCAGAAGCGTGCTGCCATACATCAAAAATGTTGCAAATACGGACGCGGCAGCAATTATCAGTATCCTGTGAACAAACAGCACCGATCTGCCATTTGGGGTGCTTCTTACAAGTTTATCAAGACCTTTCCTGCGTTCCGTAAAAAAATCCATCACGATCCAAAGGATAAACACGAGTACAAAGAGTTCTGTCAGATGGTATTGAAAATAAAGGACAAGTCCTCTGTTGTCGCCTGTCCTGACCTCAATATCCTTAAGTGCCGTATAGCTGTCCATGCTTTTTTTGAGATAATCCGCCGCAAAACCCTCGCCATACAGCTTCATATTACTCCGGACGCGGCTGCTCGTTATGGTTTTATCAAGAAATGCGGGATATCTTTGGATATAGCTGTCAAGCTCTTCACCTGTTTTTGTTATATTTTTTCCGGGATCGGCGCACAAAATAAAAATGCCCATATTGATCACACATAGGATAAGAAGCAGGATCAGACTCTTTTTATTGAAAACACGCAATGCTTCGTGCATACTAGTTACCCCGCATAATAAAGATATACATCTTCCAGTGTTATATCCTGCACAGGACAGAAGCCCTCAGGAAGCTCCCGGCGCGCGATACGCAGCACAAATCCGCCCTTCCTGCGCAGCACCTGTCCTCCTTGAAGACGCTCCTTCAACGCATTGACTTCTTCGAAACTGCCGTTATATTCACCGACCCGTCCCTCTACACTTTCCATCAATTCTGCAGGCGACGCAAATTTCAGTATTTTGCCTTTTCTCATCAGGATCACTTTTTCAGCTATGCACTCAATATCGCTTACTACATGTGTAGCAAGAAGTACCGTCCTGTCGCCTGCTATCTCTGCAATATGGTTCCGCAGCCTGATGCGTTCTTCGGGATCAAGGCCTGCTGTGGGCTCGTCAAGAATCAACAGCTCCGGATCGTCAAGCATGGCTGCTGCCAGTAAGACACGCTGCCGCATCCCGCCCGAGAATTCCGAAAGTTTCCTGTGGGCGACATCCTTCAGACCGACAAGTTCCAGTTTTTCAACGGTCTGCTGCCTGCAGGCCTTCATTGTCATACCCTTCAAAGCACCGACATCTCTCAAAAACTGACCTGCGGTAAAGTCCTCATACATTCCCTGCAGCTGCGGCGTGTATCCAAGCTTCTTTCGGAATTTCGCACCCATGGAAAGTATTTCCGTACCGTTATATAGTATGCTGCCTTCGGTACGCTTGATATTATCGGTGATCAGGTTCAAAAATGTGGATTTTCCTGCACCATTAGCGCCCAGAATTCCGTAAACGCCCTTCTCAAGCGTAAGACTGATATCTTCAATAGCGGTGAAATCCCAGTATTACTTGACCAGATTCCTGATTTCGAGCATATGTTATCCCTCATTTGCAGACTTATTTCTTCTCTAAATCTGTGCTTTAAACTCCTCCGGCAAAATGCGCAGCCAGTTGCTGTTTACCTGCCTCTGTAATACCTGAACGCTTCCTTCCACTCCCCGTTTCCTGTAATGATATCGGCAATTCCCGCCGCATAGACCGTATAAGGATACATGGTATCCACATCCCTGAAACCGGTTTGTGGATCCACGATAAACTCATTATCCGAGGTATTCTTTATCATATAGATCCTGTCATTGGCAATCTTGAATTCCACTTCCTGATTCACCTGATCAGATGAGACATTGTAACCCGGGGCCGTATCATCAAGTTCATAACCGATCTCACCGAGCTTCTTTCCCCAGCTGTCGTCTGTAATGCCATATATCAGTATTCTGTTTAGTACAATTATGACAATATAACGGTCATCATAACAGAAATACCGCAGATACGCTTTCGCAGCCTCATCGTCGGCAGCAATATCGACATTGAAGGATTTTTCGGTCAGATCGTTACATTCATGGTCCGATACAGAGATCATATACGGTCTGTTTTCAGCAATCGACATATTCGGATACAGATTGAACAGATATTTGCCCGAGCCCATCATAAAATCAATACCCTGAAGAAACAAGTCTGTGTTTTCGGGAGTCAACATCTGAAGCTTTCCCATTGCTGTTATCTCATCATCTGTGATAGAGTATCTGTGAGTCCCGAGCCATGAATTGGACCCGTTCAGGGTAAAATACACATAATCCCCGATCCCGCAGATCGATGAAGGTGCGGGATCCGTATGGTACTTCATTTCCAGGATCGTATGCTTTTCACCGGTCCTTAAGTTTATCTGCATCAGACCGCCGCCCTTAAAGCCCATGCTTCCTTTGCCGATCATCAGAAAATAAGGAACATACGCACATCCTCTGTGTATAATAAATGCAGAGTCCATTGCACCCTGATTCCTGTGATGCTGGATCTGTGCATCAGCGGAATTATCTGCTTCTACAAGTGTAGCAAGCTTGTCGATGTAAGAACCGTCAGGTGCAATCTTCCACAGACATTCACTGATGATAGTATCATTTGTCTCAATCCCATACAGATACAGCATTCCGTCATACAACAGGCAGTTGTACACGGCAATTCCCTTGTAGGTTGCTACACAGCTCTCATCCCTGTTATGCTCACAATCGGGCTTCGCACATAACAGGATCGACTCTCCGCTTGCCTTGTCATAGTAGCACAGCCTGTGATCGCGCAGTGCCCACTGGTTTAATGCCCCGAACCATACTGTAGTATTATACGGCTGTCCGTATTCGTAATAATATCCATTCTCTGTCTCATTGATCGCCCAGAATCCGTGGTTGGCAGTATTGTCATCGGGACCGGAGGCTTTTGTACCGATATTGCCGCCATTTGATCCATTGCCGTTACCGGCGCTTGTACCATTGCCGTTTCCTGCATTCTGACCATCCGCACGATTGCCTGCGCTGTCTGTGCCATCGTCTTTGGTTCCGTTTCCTTCCGGATCACTGCTGTTTGCGTCATTCTTGCCATCCTTCGCTTTCCCGTTTTTGTCGTCGTTCTCGGTTCCAGGGTTGTCAAAAACACTCCCCGTTTTACTGCAGGCACTTGTACTGAAAGCAACAGTAATAAGCATGATAACCGCCAATATGGTTGCAAGAAACCTTTCTGTGTCCTTTCTTAATATGCCTCGTCTTCTCTTTTGTTCTTTCATTTTCATCCTCCGAGCTATCCGCAAAATTTTCAAGACATTCATTCAATTCCCAAGTCGTCCATTCATGGATTGTTGCTGTCTTCTTCGTATATTGTTAGAAGGCTTCCCCACATTCTCTTAACGACCGATAATCGGTACCGATTCCCAACTTACTTCTGCATCATAACACAGTCCAAAAACAAACAGAACCTCTTATGCAGAAGTGGTCTTTATTCCTGCAGAAGTGGTTCTGTAAGCGATTGTTACCCGTAAAAAAGCATACGTCTCTTTACCCCTGTATCAGCACGGATACCGCAAATATATTGTTATCATCGTTTATCTCAACAGTTCCGCCATGCTTAGCCGCAATATGCATTACGGATTTCAGCCCCAAGCCGTGCTCCTGCAAGGATTCCGACCCTTTTACATGCTCCGACAGAGATTCCGGTCTTATTCCGTGCGCCTGCGGGGATTCCGGTTCTATTCCACTCGCCTGTATGGATTTCCGGCTGCAGGCTTCCCGATCGTCCGCATAAGTATCGGTCTTTGTTGAAATATACCTTCCGTTTTCTTTTTTCACCGACAGATACTTATTCTCACAGAATATACACAGCATCTCATGCTGTTTTTTTATCGTAAATGATACGGTCCTTTCCTCCGGCGGCAACTGAATTACCGCTTCAAATGCGTTATCTATCAGATTTCCGCAGACCGAGCACAGTTCGTAATCCGATATTTGGCCCTCCGAAAGATCAGCACTGATGTCTGCATTTAGAACAATCCCCATTTCAGATGCATATGCGGCCTTATTTTGCAGCAGCATATCAAGCGCCTTCACACCTGTATGCGAGATAACCTTTAAAGAGCTCATGTTATTCGTCAGTTCAGTCAGATACTGCATCGCATCCTCGGTCTTGCCGTCTTTCAGCAGCATTAGGGCGGCTGAAAGATGATTATTCATATCATGTCTCATTATCCTGATCTGGGAATATTTCTCATTTATATCGTCAATATAGCATTTCTCCGCTTCATTTGCCGCCTCCAGCCTGCTTTTTCTCTCCTGCCGGATACACAATATCATGCTGCAGGCCGTTACGATCAGGATTTCCGGAACAAATACGGCAGCATATGAAACAGTATTCCCAAACAGATCAAAATTCTCATATTTTCCAACGATCTTTTCAAAATGGATGCCGTTCATCAGGTCAAATGCCGTTCCCCGCAGCACGAACACTTCTGACGCTATTATGACCGCAGGTATCAGTATTTTCATAAAGAAAGGCAAAGAAGACCTAATCAATGTCAGGGACAATGCATAGAGCGAAATGAGGCTCAGAAGCTTGAACAATACCCGTAAGGCCAGAAGCTCCCATATGACCAGATTGTATTGGCTTGTCTTAAACTGAGGCACGGATTGTATCGATA
>JAGCZE010000040.1 GCA_017960415.1 Lachnospiraceae bacterium | reverse complement strand
ATATATCCGAAGTTCACAGTCGCCCAGCTTCCGGATCACCAACTGTCCGCCTTCGGGCTTATTATAGCTGACTGGATCGGAGATAATGCAGGTCGTGGTGCCATTCTTGATGATCGGAGCTGCCTCATTATAGAAGGCGATCGCTTCATCAAGCAGGTTCCATTGATGCCCATTCAGATCGTAAATGTCCCCGCTCAGCCCCATGCGTCCAAGAAATGTTGCGCACAGCGAATAGTAAATACGTGCATCTGTGTCCTTTGCCCGCAGAACTGCCCAAATCTGGCTTTGTTCCGGACGGATCACTCTGTGCAGATTTGCTGCGATAATAGGAAGAGAAACAATCTCATGGGCATCGGAAAAGCTTGCCTGTGATGCCAGCTCCATAAATGAAGGTTCAAGCCTGTGGCCGCCGCTGGAGCAGTTCTCTATTACAAGCTCCGGAATCTCATGTCGGAGTTTTTGAAAGAACCTTTGCGTTTCAACGACTTTTCTCCGCAGATTCTCGCCGGGACCGTCGCCGGGTAAATTCACATTTCTGTTGTTACCGTTCGACGCAGATTGTCCATTTCTGTCGTTTCGGTTTACTGCAGTTTGTCCGTTTCCATGATTTTCCTTGTTTTCACCGATGCACTCCCCGGCCGGGCCGTCACATCCCATACCCATCGTGTCGTTGTAATCTATTTTAATGTAGCCGAAACCGTTTTCCTTCAGATTGTCGATCACATTCCTGGTCAGATATTCGTCAACATACGGATCTTCCATATCCCAGAATCTCGCGCCGCCGACAGTCAGCGGAACGCCATCCTTCTTCACGAAATGATCCGGATCGTCAAATACACCAGATTTCGGGGCGGCTACCTCGAATTCGAACCAAATGCCGGGAATCATCCCTCTCTCCCGGATATAGTCGGCCAGTTCTTTGAGACCGTTGGGAAATCTTTTCTTATTAATACTCCAATCACCCCTGTATTACCACCAGTTGCTGCAATCCGAATACCAGCCCGAATCCATGACAAGGAATTGGATCCCCTTGCCGGTTATCTTGTCGGCAAGCTTCTTCAGGTTGTCAATTGTCGGATTGCCCCAGGTAGTACAGTATTCATTGAAGGTGATACCCATATGGTCGTCAACCGGACTGATGTCGGGATGCTGGGCCTTGACCAGTTTGTCACAAACCTCCTCTAGTGAGCTGCCTGTGGCAATAACCGCCTTCGGTGCTTCGAAGCTTTCTCCGGGTCTGATAATTTTTGTCCATTGTCCGAAATCGCGGTCGGCTATACCGCCAGAAAGAGTTAAGCTCTCTCCCCGCCGCACTATGAGCTCGATCTGCCATGAAGCCGGCGAATACAGCTGTACTGCCGTAAACCGGTGTGTCTCGCTGTCTTCAAGTGCCACAAAAGGGAAATACTTCCTGACCGGCATAGATCCGACATTCCCGAATTTCTCTATCCTGAACGCCATATGATTCCATGCGTGTTCCATATTAAGGTCGCACAGCCTGTCGGTCTTCAGCCTTCCTTCCGCACTCCAGAACGATTGTATCCTGTGTATCTTGTCGGCCCTGATGTTCTCGAATAAAAAAGAAGTCATCATTTCCAGCGTTACCGGTTCGGACGAATGGTTGGCAAATAAGGTTCGAACCTCGTATGCTTCGCTGTATGGGCTGGAGGACGTAGTCGCAGTCAGTTCAAGCCCGTCGTCCGAGGTCATGCGGAGTGTTGAGGTCGCACCTTCACGTTCTTCCACATTGACGAACCGCCTCATAGACGAATTATCATGCATAGTCATGCCGCATGAGTAAAATCCGGCATATTCATCCCCTGTAAGTTTTATTTCCGCCCGGCTTCTGATCTTCATCCTTCCCTCTCCTCTCCAATAATCTTCTCCATCCAGATCATATTGTACCAGCGTCCGAATTTATAACCGCACTTGTGAAATTCCCCCACTTTGGTATATCCCATATGCTGATGAAAATGCTCACTGTTCTTTGTCAGATATTCGTCTTCAACGATCGGATCCCCGATACAGGCATACAGGTTGATCACACCAATCTTCTTCAGCGCCTCTTCCAAAGCACCGTATAATGCTCTGCCATAACCGTTTCCCTTTGAATCGTGATCCAGATATATCGTCACCTCACAACAATGATCATAGGCGGCTCTGTCCTTAAAAACGCCGGCATAAGCATATCCCCTGATCACACCGTCCTCTTCCAAAACAAGATAAGGATATTTTTCCAATGTATGCCTGATACGGTTTCTGAATTCATTCAGACCCGGTGTGTCATATTCAAACGAAATAGCCGTATTTTCGACATAATACGAGTATATTTCCAGAAGCCTCTCTGCATCACTTTCCGTCGCACTCCGAATCATGATATTTCTTCCTCCATGTACCTGTGATCGTATAAATCCAATTTCTGACTTACTGTTGCAAGATTGTATAAATCAATTTCCAGCCCGATGCCACGCTTTCAAATGAGTGGCTTATCTAAAGAAGCAAGCTGCTCCTGCTATCTGCAGTATCACCGGCCGCTTGCGTCACGTGTGCAGCTCCAATATTCTATCAGACGTTCCAGAGACCAAGCCGCATTTGCCGGACTCGTGGATGGCAGACAGATCGCGGATCTGCCTGTTTCTTCCTCCGAATATTTTCGATAATATTTATATGCAGTCTGGCCATTGACATATATTTGTCTGATGTCGGCGCATTCCAGTATCGTACCCAGCTCATTCGGCGACACATTCCTGATACTCGAATCCGACGACCCCTCTATATCGCAAGAACCTATCACATCCCAAAGCGCTATATGATTCCGCAAAAGAAGAGTCTTCTTTTCCTCGACCGTACGAGGCTCATTTTCACCGAATACAGCAGAGATAACCTTCCAGAAACGGTTTTTCGGATGCCCATAGAAGAATCCTTCTTCTCTGGATTTAACAGACGGAAAGCTTCCGAGTATCAGAATTTCGGAGTTCTTATCATATATTGGTGGAATAGGGTGAATGATCATATTGATTTACTTCCTTCGTCAATTGTAAATCCCTTGATTATATATTCTTTCAACCGCTGAGTCGCCCACTGTCGGAATCTGGTCGCAGTCGCTGAATTAATTCGATGCCCAAGAGATATAATCATATCCAAATTATAATAGAGGACATTGTAATTCTTTCAATCTGAAGCAGTAGTTCGGAATTTCCGAACTACTGCTTCCTTTACAAGTTCACCCTCTTCAAAAATATGCGCAATGTGCTCACTGACATTTGCTTTTGACGATTGATACAATTCAACCAACTAAGCCTGCGTCAACCATACAGTATCATTTTCCATTTTTACCTCAAGTTTTGTTAATCCATCCTCCGTCTGGTATATTATTATCTCGCCAAGATTTTCCATAACAGTCTATCCTCCTCATTCCAATTCTTCTAAGCGTCTTCCGACGATTCTTATTTTGTTTATTTCAGACATATTTTTGTTATACATAGATCAAGGGTATTCGATATCATCATTTTTCCTCAGGATCTCCGCCCGGCAGTTGTTTTATTCCATCCATACTGACCATGGATAACGTCTCCATCTGCTTAACAGCAAGTTCTCTAAGCAGAACAATTCTTTCTGACATGATCTTGCCCTGTCCGATTAGAATTGCATTATAGCTTTCCAAATTTGCAAGCACAAGAAGCTGGTTCAGTTCTGCCGCATCTCGGATATTCCCCTTCTTTCCGGGGTTTTCATCTCTCCATTGTTTTGCCGTTTTACCAAAAAGAACAACATTAAGCATATCTGCTTCATTGGCATATTTGTATGAAATCTGCTCCGGAGTAAGTTCCGGTGGGATAAGGTGATCCTTAATTGCATCAGTTTGAATACGATAATTCAGCTTTGCAATCTCACGATTCAGGTTCCAGTTAAGAGATAGGCGGCTGTTCTCATCTGATTTAAGGCGCCTGTAGTCTTTCATAATATATAGTTGGAACTCAGGAGATATCCACGCCGCAAATGATAAAGCTATATCACTATGCGCATAGGTTCCTCCTCCATATCTGCCTGACTTGGACACGATACCTATGGCGTTCATCTGTTCAATCCACTTTGTAGGTGTCATAACAAATCGATTTAAGCCTGCTTCATTTTTAACCGCCTCGAATTGCACACGGTTAAAATCAGGATTATGAAGTGTTTCCCGGACAGCAAGGAATTCAATCGTATTCCTGTTGCGCATCCAGTTCTGGATAACAAAACGAGGATCGTCCACATTTCTATATTTTGCTATATCTGTTAGAGATATAAATTCGTTCTCGAAATCCGTTGTATATATGCCAATATCAATTCCTTTAGCATGTATCGTCTCTTTCTTTATCGTCTTAGGCATGCTATTTCACCTCCCCGGTCAGGTAATCATATAGTTTTTCAGCGGAACTGAAATCGATATCCTTTCCATCCTCGTCAGTAATCATTCCCGGTTCATATTTTCGACCGTAATCCAGTTCATAAATAAAATAGTCGATGTCCTCAACGGCATCCTTCAACAGCTTCCGAAGTAGAAATACCACCGTACTCTCATGCGAAATCTGAAGTGCAGCTCCATTGCAAAAATCACATTCCACATTATCCCTGCTATCACGAAATAAGCCATTGACTTTTCGTACCAGATCTGATGATTCCCTTAACCGATTCAATATCTCTACAAATTCTTCTTTACTGATGTCTGTACTAAATTCTTTTGCGTTTTCATGAAGAACCCTGTGGATCATCTTTTCTACTTGCTGAAACTGTATAATTCCCAGCGTTCTCTTATCCAGAAAGGTTGCTCCGGTTTTATCTTTTATGACCCACTCACGGTCAGAATTATTGATTATATACAAGTAATCCGTCCAGTTTTCCGTAACATCAATTACTCTCTCTTCTTCATAGGTAAATGGATGGATCAGTTCTTCCTCGTAACCATAATGAGACTTATTAAAACGGATTACAAAACTTTCATAGTTGTTGTAACTCGTGAAGAAACCTGCTTCAAACATTTCCAAGATCCTGTTAGCATTACCATCCGGATACATGTCTCCATTAAATTCTATTGATGAAAATACCCTTCCATCCCGATCAATATAAATAATCTTTCCTCTTGTCATCACGCACCTCCGATGTTTTTCTTTTATCGTAGGATATACGTGATATTTTGTCATTGGACGGATAGTCCAAAATCCTTGTTATGCAGCCAACAATGAATAATATGCCTGCATTCGTTTTAAAAACAGGACAGAATTTGTCTCTGTACCCGAGCAATACTCATAAGCACACCTTGAAGCTTGTTTTACTAACAGTTCCTCCATATGAACATGGAATAATTCGCTGAGACGCAGAAGATTATCCACAGACGGCAGGATTGCCCCCTTAAACCATCGGTATACCGGCTGTGGACATGATAATCCCAGGTACTGTTGGATATCTTTTACGCTGTATCCGTTCGCATAGGCATATTTGCGAAGATTGTTTCCGGTCTTCTCCATATCAATTACAGTTTTACTTTCAATCATCCGTTCGGTCTCCCATAATTCTGTGATACTCCTCCATCTCCACATCCAGAGTAATCGTTGCCTTCCGGGTGTTGCTCATTCGCTGTAAAAGCGCGATACTTTCACAATGATAAGTTTGCGGAAACATATCTACCGGCTGCACTTTAATCAAATGATAGCCATAACCGCCCAGCAGCTTGATATCCCGCGCCAGGGTTGCGGGGTCGCAGGAAACGTATACTATCTTCCTGGGCGACAGGTTGCCGAGACATTCTATGAGTGAGGCATCACAGCCCTTTCGGGGAGGGTCAACCACCACAATATCCGGAGTCTGCCTGCCCTGCTCAGTAAGATCCCGGATCTCCCTGCCTGTTTCGGCAAGATTCGGAGTTTCTGCGCCCGTTTCGGCAAGTAACTTCGGGAACAGCTCTTCTGCCGCGCCGCAGTAAAAATCCGCATTGGTTATACCGTTCAGCTTTGCATTTTCCTTCGCGTCCTCAATGGCCTGCGGAACAATCTCAATGCCATAGACCTGCTTTACATAAGGCGCAAAATACAGGGATATGGTGCCGATGCCGCAATACAGATCCCAAACCGTATCCTCCGGTGCAGGGTCCGTAAATTCAAGCGCCGTTGCATACAATTCTTCGGTCTGCACAGGATTGACCTGATAGAACGAAAGCGGCGATATCCGGTACTGCGTATTGCCGATATAATCCGTAATAAAGGGCAGTCCGGCGATCGTAACAACTTTTTCTCCGAGGATCACGTTGGTATTTTCCTTGTTTATGTTAAATGAGACGCTGTTCAGACAATAATCCGCATTATGGGCCCTATTGTACTCCTCCACCGCCCCACTCAGATGTGCAACAAGGCTCTCGGCGTGCGGCAGCTTGTCTGCAGCGATAACTATACAAACCATGATCTCATGAGTCGTAAATCCGACTCTTGTCAGCACATGGCGGATTATGGGATTTTTTATATTATTTTCTGCCATATATTCCCTTACCGCCGCCATGAGAGCGTCAGTTATCTCATGCTGCAGCAGGCAGCTGCCTGTATCGACGATATCATGGCTGTGAGCCGCGTAGAACCCACATACGGTATTGCCGTTTTTGTCGTTCCCGACCGGGAACTGCCCTTTGTTTCTGTAATGAAACGGGGCGTCCATGCCGATGATATTATAGAATCGTATACTATTTCTTACATTTCCCTCTTCACCTATCGTATAACGTGCCCAGCCAGCATTTTCTCCATTCCCGTCTTCACCGGCAGCACCATAAAACCCGCTTCCATCCCGGTCATATCCGTCTTCTCCGTCCGTGTCAAAAATGAATCTCTCCGCCTCTATCCCCCCGAGCCTGTTCAAAGCGTCAAACACCTTCTTCTGCTTCAGTTTCAGCTGTGCCGCATAGCTAATGTGCTGCAATGTGCATCCGCCGCATCTTGAAGCGATCGGGCACGCAGGCTCAACGCGGTCCGGAGACGGCTTGATCATACGGACAATACGGGCATAGCCATAGTTTTTTTTCAGCTTCGTAACTCCCGCAAGTATCACGTCACCGACTGCCGT
Organism: Lachnospiraceae bacterium; assembly: GCA_017960415.1. Next base: position 54 of record JAGCZE010000040.1, on the reverse strand, counting down.
GCCCTTAACATAGAAGGCCATGCCGTTCGCTTGGCCTATACCTTCGCCGTCGGT
>JAGCZE010000039.1 GCA_017960415.1 Lachnospiraceae bacterium | reverse complement strand
GGTGGTTTTGCCGCAGCCCGAAGGTCCGAGTATCGAAACGAATTCATTTTCCCTGAATTCGACACTGACACCTTTAAGCGCCGCAACGGTTGTTTCACCGATCACATAATCCTTTTTGATATTGTCTAATCTGAGCATATTACACACATCCTTAAAAAAACTTTATTCCGGCTGTTGCCAAATGAATGATATCAAATGAATTCATTTAATTCAACAGCCAAAGAATAAAGTTAAAATAAAAAGTAAATAAATTCAATAAGGCATTCAATATGCGATTTTACCTTAAAACCTTATCCTATCATGCTTTCGAGGTTTTTTCTGATCGCAGCGATAAATTCTTCGGTAGAAACCTTATGGGCGCTCTCAAGCTTGCTGATGGATGCAAGATCGCCTGTCATGACGCCGCTTTCGATAGTATCGATAACAGCCTTTTCAAGCTTGTCGGCAAATTGCACGAGCTCCGCGATCCCGTCAAGTTCGCCTCTCTTTCGCAGCGCACCGGTCCACGCATAGATCGTAGCAACGGAATTCGTGGAGGTAGGCTTGCCGTCGCGGTAATTGTAATAATGTCTCTGAACGGTGCCGTGAGCAGCCTCGTATTCATATTTGCCGTCAGGCGAAACCAGAACCGAAGTCATCATACCCAGAGACCCGAAAGCTGTTGCGAGCATATCGCTCATAACATCTCCGTCGTAGTTCTTGCAAGCCCAGATAAATCCGCCGTCCGAACGGATCACACGTGCAACAACATCATCGATCAAAGTATAGTTGTAGGAAATTCCGAGTTCTTCGAACCTCGACTTGAATTCGTTCTCGTACAGCTCAGCAAATATATCCTTGAATCTGTGGTCATATTTTTTGGAAATGGTATCTTTCGAAGCGAACCAGAGATCCTGCCTGGTATCGATCGCAAAATTAAAACAGCTGTATGCAAAGCTCTTTATCGACTCATCTGTATTGTGCATACCCTGTATAATACCGGGGCCTTTAAATTCATGGATCAGCTCCCTTACTTCATTGCCGTTGGCATCGGTAAATACCAGTTCTGCCTTGCCGGGGCCGTCGATCTTCATCTCGGAAGCCTTATAGATATCACCGTAAGCATGTCTTGCAATGGTGATGGGCTTCGTCCAATGAGGGATATGCGGTTCAATGCCCTTCACCAGGATCGGAGCGCGGAATACGGTACCGTCAAGGATCGCCCTGATGGTGCCGTTAGGGCTCTTCCACATCTGCTTTAAGTTATATTCCTCTACTCTCGCTGCATTCGGAGTGATCGTGGCACACTTTACAGCTACTCCGAGGCGCTTGGTCGCATTGGCCGAATCAACAGTCACGCGGTCATCGGTCTCGTCCCTGAAAGGAAGCCCGAGATCATAATACTCGGTTTTCAGATCGATGAAGGGCAAAAGCAGCTCATCCTTGATCATCTTCCATATCACTCTTGTCATCTCGTCGCCGTCCATCTCAACGAGCGGCGTTTTCATTTGGATCTTTCCCATTTCCTTTTACTCTCCTTGAAAATATTTTTGCCTCAAGACAAATATATATTGGCTGGATCCTTCAATATATCTTTCGGTGAGGTCTTGATCTAAAAATGCATCAATGCAGCACTTCCCTGAGTATCTTATCATAGAATCTCTCATCCGCAACCGATGTTTCCGAACGGATCCTGGAAGCAACCCTTATTTTCATCGTGATCTTGTTTCCGTCAATTTCCTTTAATTTCAATATGTTTTCTCTGACGGTGTCGGCCATCTTCGCAAAATACGCCGGATCCTCCACTCGTGTCATTATAGCAAATATTGACTGTTTGGGTCTCGCAACCAGGCATTTGTTGTCAACGGATTCCGAAATCGTCCGGGCCATGCGTTTGAGGACCTTATCGCCGAAATCCCTGCCGTAGGACTGCAGTATCCTGTCAAATCTCAGATTGTTAATAACAATGATACCGTAGTCACTTCCGTCTTCATTGTATTTAAAAGCATAATCGATCAATCCGTCAATGAAAGCATGAGCATTTAAGAGCTCCGTGACCGTATCTTCCCTGGTCCGTCCGATCAGTGATTCGATCATCTTTTGTTCCTCGTCACTGTCCCTGAACACGCCTATAATACCAACAATATGTTCCTTCAGATACAACGGGATCAGATCATAAGATATCTTGCGGATATTACCGTTTACAATAACATTTCCAAAAATATTATATGCCTTTTCTCCCTTTGTCAGGACATTTTGCTCGACCCTGTTGAAGCTTTCATTATCGACATGAAGCTTCAATTCATCATCAGTTCTGCCCAATACCTGTTGATCCGATTCGAAACCGAAATAATCCATAAATGATTTGCTGACACCGATAAACCTGCAGTCCCTGTCCTTCCAGAACACCTTCATCCTGGAATTCCACATCAGGTTCTGCCAGATGCTCTTAAAATCAAATTCATCCCCGTATTTTGAAAAGCTCGTGATGCTTGGCTCAATTCCGAGAATATTGCCTGTAACGGCATTATCATTTCCGGCCGTAACAGATTCCCTGCTGCGGTCAGCCTGCAGAGAAGAGTTGCCGCTGTTTGTGAAAACACGTTCATCCTGACCTCGTCCTTCGGTTTTGGCGGAAAGCTCGGGTCTCGGAGTATGATTCTTCGAACAGAACAGGTACTCGTTTCCGCCTGTTCCGGGGATCATCATGATGAAGAACTCTTTCCATTTATAGTTGCCGTCGGACTGTTTGGTCCTGAATACATCACTGATATATCCGCAGCCGGTCTTCTCGACTCTTTCTTTCAGATCCTCTGAACATAAGAATGCATGGCATCTGGAATGTTCGGTAGGATAAACGATATCATTTTCAATTGTTTTAATACCTGCCTGCAGATTGCCGTCCTTCACATTCTTGTTGAGATACTTGAAACCGCCGAATATTGGAGTGACCCTATTTTCACTCAGATTCACAAGCAATACGGTCTCAAACAGAAGATTCAGCTGTCTTGCTTTCGAATCCAGCCTTTCGGTATCCTGTCTGTGGGCATCGAGTGAAATATTGGTGATCGAAGCCTTTATGATATGATGCCCGTCACACTCGGCGATCGATTGAGCGGTAAGTTTCAGATACATTCCGTTGCTTGTATAATAGAATGATTCTTCTTCTCCGGATTTCTCGATCTGATCGGCAAAAGCCCTGTATTTTTCCAGTAGAGGAGATGCCGTTTGATAAATTTTCCTATCTATCTCTTCAAGACAGAAATCAGTCTCAAATATCTGCTTCTTATAGCTGTCGTTCATGAACAGCGTCTTAAAATTCTTTCCGTCATCCTCGATTATCTCAAGAGGACTTTCGGTATATCTGGCGGCAAACCCTGCAGTCTCATAAAAATGACGCCACTTTCTCCTGCCTATGGCAATTCCCTTTTCCTCAATATGTCTGAACATATCGTCAATAGGTTCGGGTTTGCCATAATAATAACCCTGTATAAAACCGCAGCCGCATTCCTTCAGGAAATCAAACTGTTCCTGAGTTTCCACGCCTTCTGCAAGCGTCTTCATGCCGATCTCTGTTGCCATCGTAATGACAGAACGCATGATGCTCTTCGACTTTTCGTTGAACGGACGCAGGAACCTCATATCCATCTTCAGCGTATCAAAGCTGTAATCCTTGAGGACCGTAAGCGAGGAGTAT
>JAGCZE010000412.1 GCA_017960415.1 Lachnospiraceae bacterium | reverse complement strand
TCACAAGGCCCTCAGCTTCAGGATTGAGTCCGAGGATTCCTTCGGTGGTTCCTACCATGACAGTCGAAGCAGTACCTGTAAGCCAGTGAACATGTGCTCTTCCGGCAAACGGGCTGTCCTTGCCCTCGACAAACTGTCCGTATACATAGGGCTCAAGGACGCGCTTCTCGGCATTCTCGTTGTATGCTGCCGGTGCTGCCTCTTTCCAGTATTTATATGCGCGGTTTCCGTGACCCAGCTTCGATTCTGCGAGGATCAGCCAGCCCTGAGGCTGCGAGAAGATACCCGCGTTCTCCTTAACACATTTGTTGAAGCAGGTCATGAGTGCACCGTCAAAACCGTGATCAACATAAGGAGGATACATAACCATCGCACCGTAAGGAGTATTCAGTTCTCTCTCAACGCTGTCCATAGCCTTTTCCTGACGGTCTCTCGGTCCGAATCCCGAAATAACTGCCCATGACTGGGGATTCAGCCACATCGAAGCTTCCGGATCATCGCGCTTGCCGATGATAACACCGTCTTCCTTGTAACCTCTGATATAACGGTCTTCGTTCCAGCATTCGCTCAGTATCTCTTCCAGTTTGGCATTTATACCGTCAAGGTAAGTGATGTATTCGCTGTCGTTCCTGATCTCGGCATATTTGCGAAGGATCTTTACAGCATAAACAAGCTGGAATGCAACGAATGTCGATTCACCCTTCTTACCGAGTCTCAGACAGTCGTTCCAGTCAGCATGCAGTCCCGCGGGCATTCCGTGATTGCCGAGTTTGTTCATCGAAAATCCGATGGCACGCTTCAGATGATCGTATACCGTGCCCTTTTCATTATTGTTTGCATATAAGATCTCTTCATCAAGGAATCCTATATTGCCGCTCTCTGAAATGTATTTGTAAACCGTAGGGAACAGCCAGAGCGCGTCATCTGCCCTGTAGCTGGGATGTCCGGTCTCCTTTACATACGATACGTCATCGGGAGTGTCTTCCTGTCCTGCTTTGTGTGTATATTTTACCAGCGGAAGTCCGGCACCGTTGGTTACCTGGGCCGACAGCATAAACCTGATCTGGTTGGCTGCCATTTCGGGATCGAGATGGATGATACCCTGGATATCCTGCACGGTATCCCTGTATCCGAAACCGTTTCTCAAGCCGCAGTACTGGAATGATGCTGCTCTTGACCAGGTAAATGTAATGAAGCAGTTGTATGCGTTCCAGACATTGACCATATTATTGAAATCTTCATCGGGTGTATTGACCTGAAGATTCTCGATCTTGGAATGCCAATATGTCTTAAGCTCATTGAGCTCTTTTTCTACGAGGCCGGGAGTTTCATATTTCTCGATCAGTTCTGCTGCAACCTTCTCGGGTTTCTGACCAAGAATATAAGTAAATACCTTAGTCTCGCCGGGATTCAGTGAAATACTTGTTTCAAGCGCACCACATGAATTGTCGCAGTAATTCAGATCACCCTTCAGGCCTTCCTCGATGCCTACGGGATTCGCATAGCTTCTGTAAGAGCCCACAAATCTGTCCCTGTCACCGCAGAATGCAGTGATCTTCTGTCTTGCAAGGCCCAGGAAACGCTCATTGTTGGGATTCTTGAAGTTTTCGTTCTGCTTCTGAAGGATGAATTTATCCTTGAAATAAGTATGTGTAATGAACAGCGTATACTGAAGATTAACCTGATCCTGTTCATAATTGTTCTCATTTACGAACTCGCAGTAACCTGTTACCGCAAGATTACTCACCCTGTCGCTGTTGTTGGTCAGTTCAAGATGCCAAACCTCGTGGGTACCGTTCAGCGGAACATAATATGTTGTCTTTGCGGCTATCCCCTTGTACTCCGAAGAAATAACCGTATAAGCTGTTCCGTGGCGGCATTCGGACTTATAGTCTTCAAGCGGTTTGCACACGGGTGACCATGAAGCGGACCAGTATTCTGAATTCCTGCCTTCTCCGAGATCCTTGTCCCGTAAATAAATGTAACGCCCGGGCTGGTCTGTTGCCACAATGTTGAAGCGATAGCGGATTATACGGCCGTTGGCTCCCGATTTAACGAAGCTGTATCCTCCCGCATTGTTTGAAATGATAGCGCCGTACTCCGGTGATCCCAGATAATTGGCCCATGCCGAAGGCGTATCGGGTCTGGTGATTACATACTCCCTTGCCTTCTCGTCGAAATACCCGTATTTCATTGATTACCTCCCTTTTATTATATAATTGTTGCTTAAAACTCATTCCGGACGTTTACCTTCAAGGTTCGTCAATCTTCCGAACACTTCGGGTGAAACATATGCCTTGACAAAAATACCATCCTCATTATAGTCTTCCGAGATCATCTGCCCGCTCCTGCGAATCTGTGCCAGCAATGATGCATTCCCGTATCCAACGGTTCCCTCATAATACATTTTTTGTTTTCTGAGAACGGTTTCGATGATCTCTAACAGTTCGGGGATACCCTCTCCTGTCTTGGCCGAAACCACTGCCCTTTCTTCCGCGATCATATCACGTATGGGCTCGTTCCAGAATACCATATCCGTTTTATTAAATACCGCAATGACGGGTTTATCACTGATCCCCAGTCTGCGCAGCGTATCGTATACGACATGCATCTTCACGTCCTCCTCCATATCGGATGCGTCGATCACATGAAGTATCACATCGGCGTATTTGGCTTCTTCAAGAGTCGAACCGAATGCTTCGATCAGATGATGCGGCAGTTTTCTGATAAAACCTACCGTATCGGTGAACAGAACCTCCTGACCGCTCTCGAATTCAAAGCTTCTGGTAGTAGGATCAAGCGTTGCAAACAGCATATCGGCTTCAAGTGCCTGTGAACCGGTCAACCTGTTCAGCAGCGTTGACTTGCCCGCATTTGTATATCCGACTATGGCAATGACAGGAATACTGCCTTTCTGACGCAGCTGTCTGGTGACGCCCCGGGAGCGCTCTACCTCATCCAACTGTTCTTTAAGTTCCGCCATACGGCTCCTGATCAGTCGCCTGTCCACTTCCAGTTTTTTCTCACCGGGACCTCTCATGCCGATGCCGTAGCTGACTCTTGAGAGTGAACTGTTGGCGCCGACCAGCCTCGAAGACCGGTATTTCAGCTGTGCCAGCTCAACCTGAAGCTTTCCTTCGCTTGATGTGGCATGCTTCGCAAATATATCAAGGATCAGCATGGTCCTGTCCATGATCTTGACATTCAGAGCATCGCTCAGATTGTTCATCTGGGCAGGTGAAAGCTCATCATCGCAAATGATCCCGTCGGCTCCCGTTGAACCCAGCAGATCGGCAATCTCATCAAGCTTTCCTTTTCCAACGTAGGTAGCTGAACTTATTGCTTCGCGATTCTGCATGATCATCCCGACAACGGTGGCACCCGCCGTATTCGCGAGTTCTTTCAACTCCAGCAGGGACTTTTCGGTATCATCTCCGTCTCTGACGGAAACACCCACCAAAATGACTCTTTCCTGCTTTTCTCTTGTATCAAACAGTTCTCCCACAAACATTAACCTCCGTTTTATATATACACGGAATGCCGTCGAAAAATCATTCCTCCGGTTGTTCTTCTCCGCCCAGCTGCAGTCCCAGTCTTTCGTATAATCTCTGCCAGTACTGCAGGAGAGTTTCGTCCTCATCCATGGCCTTGGAAATCTGCTCCGATACATCACGCAGAACCGCCTGAACGTCTTCATCCTTGTTCAGTTCATCGAGTTCGGCCTCAACAGCATCGTCAAGTCTGCCAAGGAATACTCTGTAATCGCCGTTTTCATCGACCTGTACATAGAGCGAATCCACCGCAAGCACCGGAGAACTCAGGGTTGCTATATTCATGTTGTAGGTGTAATAAACAACATAATCTACCGGAGATGTTCCCCTCTTCACATAGCAGTCCAGAAGGTCATAGGACAGAACCGTTTCTGTCTGGATCATCAGCGTATCAACATTGATATAGCTGGTATCGGTAACAATACCTTCAAATGCCTCCCTGGTACAGGACAGCTTTGCTGTCAGATAATCGCTGACCAGCTTGGTTATCTTGCTGTTGGAGTTCTTCTGAAGATAATTCGGAGCAGGCGTCGGTGTAGGTTCGGGAGTAGGTGAAGGTGTCGGTGTCGAAGTCGCTTCAGGCTGCGGCACAGTATCGCTTCCGTTGTCCGTATTGCCCACATCCGCTCTTTCTATAGTCTTCGCAACCGTTGTATCGTTGCTTCCCGCCGCCTTCTGCGGAACCGTACTGAATGATATCAGTCCGATCCCCATGATCCCCATAGTCAGCAGGACTGACAGTCTCTTGTATAATTTCATTCCAAAAACCTCATATTTCTAAAAAACTTCTGTTAAGGGAACCATTGATCCGATCAAAGCTTCCCTAATACTATTCCTACCGGACAATGATCGGAACCCATTATGTCAGGGCATATAAATGCATCTTCCAGCCTGTCGTTCAGTCTTTTGGACATACAAAAATAGTCAATACGCCAACCGACGTTCTTGGCACGCGCATTGCCCATGTAAGACCACCACGAATATGCATCTGTTCTGTCCGGATAAAGGTACCTGAATGTATCGGTATAACCCTCATCCAGTATCCGGCTCATCTTCTCACGTTCCTGATCCGTGAAGCCTGCGTTGCCGCGGTTGCTCTTCGGATTCTTCAGATCGATCTCCTGATGTGCCACATTCAGATCACCGCACCAGATCACGGGTTTCTTCTGATCAAGCCCGCTGATATATTCCCTGAAAGCATCCTCCCACTGCATGCGGTAATCGAGTCTCGTAAGCTCTCTCTGGGAATTCGGAACATAAACACATACAAGATAAAATCCCTCGTATTCAAGGGTTATCATCCTCCCCTCATGGTCATGTTCCTCAATACCCATTCCGTAGGTTACGTTTACTGGTTTATCCTTCGTAAATACAGCTGTTCCGGAATAGCCTTTCTTCTCGGCATAATTCCAGAAACACATGTAACCAGGAGGGGCAAAATCGATCTGTCCCTCCTGGAGCTTTGTTTCCTGAATACAGAAAATATCAGCATCCGCACCGTTGAAAAAATCGGCGAAGCCTTTATTTATGCAGGCTCTTAAACCATTTACGTTCCATGATATCAGTTTCATGTCAAAACCTTAATAAGTGTAAACAAT
>JAGCZE010000038.1 GCA_017960415.1 Lachnospiraceae bacterium | reverse complement strand
TATTACAGTTGTAAAGTTATCGAAAGTTACCTAATCTTACCTAAATTTATCGAAAGTTGAGGTTTCTTTTATGTATTATTCGATCAAGGAGTTCTCCGAGAAGATTGGTGTTTCTGCCAGCACTCTACGGGAATGGGAAAAGAAAGGCACGCTCTTGCCCCATCATAAAACAAAAGGCGGGCACCGGATATATTCGGACATGCAGGCTGAAGAATATCTCGGCAAATCAAGGCTCGTTATCTCATGCGGAGAAGATGTCATATACACCGCCAATATAGCCAATAAAGATGGAACTCTTCGAGAGGATGTGATCAATGAGGCGGACATGGCTATAAGAAACGCGTTTTTGCCTAAGGAAGAAGGTGATGCGAAATGCGGAAAATGATATTGTGCATTGTTTTGACCGCTGCCATTATGCTTTGCGGGTGCGAGAAGTCAATATTTATTAACACCGATGCAAACTATACGCTGACCAGAGTGAGCGCTTCTGACCTTGAATACGAGAAGTATTATGTCAAAGACGGATCGTCTTTCTATCAGCTGTATCAGGGAAAGACTCAGGGAAACGGGTTCTATGTCATAGAAAAGGAGATCACTCTTATCCCCGATTACTACGGAGGGGAACTTATCGCCTTCAGATCCACGAAGCTTTCCATGCCGGAGAGCATTCCTCTCCAGAGGATGAAGGATGCGGGATATACATTTGGGATATTCGGGATCACAAAGAAAAACGACGGATATTATTTCAATGCCGACAAGAACACGCTGAAAGGTTACAACGCGCAGAATGTGTTCAAAAGGACTGCTTCGGCAGAAATTCTTTTACTAACTATTGATGATAAACCGGTCAGCGAATATGAGCTTACCGATATGGGTACGTTCGACGGCCTGACCGAGAACCAGTCTTATAGCATTACCTGTATGGCTGGTACGGAATATCTTACCGGAACTCTGGTAGCCGATGTTCATACATTTATCCCGTTTGAAGATTACGAGATAAGCGATGTAAGCACGACACGCAACGGTTATGCAGCCTTCAGGATGGACAAGGAAGCTAAGAGCGGATATTACGTGATCAGCGGGCAGGGAATGTTCCGTTTTCATCAGGAGGAAAAGGGTAAGACTCCCGAAGTTGAGGATTTTAGCATTTCCAATTATGATTCTCCTGAAGACATGCTCAATGCCAGATATCAGCAGCAGGCTATCATTGTTTCCACGATGACTTACAGTGTAGGGTTCAATGTAAAGATCGCAGACAAGGACAAAGACAAGAATGTCAAATGTGTACTCATGTCGCCTTCCGGGGAGTTGTACGATCTTACTTATGACAAGACTACGGGCACTGCCGATATTCTTCTCGCAGAGGTTGAGGCTGGCAGATGGACCATGAACATTTATCCCAAGAATATCTCCGTGGAAAAGGTTAATGTTGATAAGACCAGCTCTAAATCCGAAGCAATGCTGTATGAAAAGACTATCACTGCTGATGAGATTATCGAGAAAGCACGGTTTACGGTAACATACACGGGCACAGGCACTATCTGGGGTACGGTTACAAATAAAGCCACTTCCGAATCAAAGGCATTTACGGCAAGCCGTGACGGTGTTTACTGCGATTGGAGCAGGCTTGTTCCCGGTGATTATGAAATCATGGTCTACCACTACGTTGATACTTTCATTTCTGATGTTGAACTTAAGGATATTTCCAAAGGCGGAGCCGGTGAGGTGATCGTTATTGAGAATTAAAAGACGCAAGAAGAAAGATAAGGATATCGACCTTATATTTGTGCTGTTTATTGTGGCGGGACTCGCGCTGCTATTCCAGCGCTATCCCGAGCGTAAACAGCAGATCGCTGTGTTTTGCGTGGCGGCAGTGCTCGTGGCAATTATGCTGTATATACTTTTCAGGTATATAAAAAAGCTGAGTCTGCTTCATTCACCGCTATCAAAGATAGACCGAATGGACGGTGTAGAGTTTGAAAATTTCTGTATCGCCTGTTTCCAGAGGAGGGGATATTCCGCAAAGCCTACCGACATAACAGGGGATTACGGCGCTGACATCCTTTTGAAAAAAGACGGCAAAAAGACTGTGGTGCAGTGTAAGCGTTACAAAGGAAGTGTCGGGATATCGGCTGTTCAGGAAGCTATCGGGGCTATCGGATATTACAAAGCTGACAAGGCTATGGTCGTTACCAATTCATACTTTACACCCAACGCTGTTAATCTCGCCAAGGCAAATGATGTCGAACTCTGGGACAGAAACAGGTTAAGATGTGAATTTAAACTATGATTTCGGAGGTGATGCAATTTGAAATCTTCTACTTTGATCAAGATACTCGTGGCGGCTGCCATGATACTCTTTATCGTGAATAAATTTATTACTGTTAAGGGGACAAAGAATGTGTACGAATCCCACAGGGACGGATATATGGTCTGCGAGTATGTTAACGGTATACACTTCGATGTGCCCGCGAACGTCAGGAACGTGCAGATTGAGAATGATATGTTTCATGCCGATTCGGACTACCTAAATGGCGCATGGGTCATTTCAACGGGAGAAACCTACATGGCATTCCAATATGATTACATGGTCATTATAGCAGCGCACGGTACATCATTCCTTAAATACGAGAATACGGCAGACGCTTTCCGTAAAGTCCCGATAATGTCAACATGGCTCGTACATGATGAAGATTATTTTGAAAAAGACGGCAAGGTAAATGACAGCTATAAGCGGATCGCGTCCGTTGTTGCCGATGTTTCGATCAATCCCGAGTTCTATGGCACATATGCAGGCAGATGGGCGGCTATAACAAGAGATGATGACGAATGGTCGATCTTTATCGGGTACAGGGCCGACAGCTACGGAGCGCTTTCTTCCGACCAAAAAGATGTTGTGGGACATGTATGTGCATCGCTCATATGCACTGATTCAACAGCGAAGCAGGATGTGAACAATACTCCTGTTCCTACAGAAGAGCCTACAGCCGTGCCTGCAACGGAAACTCCTACACCAACGCCTGTGCCTACGGTTGCGCCTACGGCGACACCTTTGCTTACAGTTGAAGCAACACCCGCTGAAGCAGATGCTGTTATCATAATTACATCGGAGCCTGTGAATACGTCTACTCCAACTCCGACTGTTTCTCCTACGCCTACAACAGCACCTACGCCGACTCAGGCCGTTTCGGTTGATACGGGCAAGGATTCCAACTGCGCAGCTCCTCTCAAACTTGGAGAAAAAGGCAAATGCTACGAGCCGTATGTGGGCGGGGTGCTTGAATTAGGCATCACGCCCAAGAAACTATATGTACGTAACGAGGCAAAGGAACTGCTGAATTCGCTCAGCGTAACGGAAGAAGCTCCCGCAGGTACTAAATGGCAGGTCGTTGAATTCATATCCACCGCGTCACCGGAACTTTGTCAGACATACTGTGAACTCCTCGGTACTGACGGTGGCACTCTGGTCTATGCGGGAGTCATCAATTCAACCCGTACGCATGTGGTTTCAAGGTTTGCGAAGAAAGACGGCGATGAATACGGAAAGTTTTATGTCTACTACCCTATTCCGAACGGATGTAAGGAGTACGAACTTGCATTTGGCTCAGCTGAAGCTGGTAACAGGGCATATTTCCTGTTTGATAAATATTAAGATTGGAGGGTTGCATGGATATTCCGAACGAATTAAAACGGCAGAATCAGGGTTACGCATACTTCGATAAAGATCTTTATCGATTTTACGATACGGAGGAATTCAAGTCTTCTAATCTTTTCTACCGTTATGTTAACAAGGTTGGCGCTTTATTACAGGAATTTTACGAGGAGAATGTATATCCCCAGATTCATTTTTCGGACTCGAGAATGCTGATCGAATTTTTCAAACAAGCTATTTATATCGAGGAGGTCAGCAAATACACCGAGATATTCGACATTGAGGTGCCGTTTTCCGTATTTTTTGGTACGGATTACCCGGAAGATGTCAGGGACATACCGCTGAATGGTCCGAATGGATTGCCGGTTGAAAAATTAAAGATCATTAAGAGCATATATCAGACGGTATTCAGTCCATTTTGGCAGAACGAGATGTATTCTCAAGATGCCTGTGACGGAGAAGAACTGACTGTTGAAGGCACGGTAAAGGTTATAGAACAGGAGCGTGATAATGCTAAAGATATAGCAAACATTATCCGCCGGACGATCTTTAAGAGCAACGATGACGGACGTATGCAGTATATCTTTGATATGGCACTATATGCTGCCTGTCTGCAACGGGTTCGGGAAAAGGTCATAGAGTCTGATTATACCATTGAGCAAAGCAATTATTTTAATAAAACAATGCCATCCGCACCACAGGAAAAATGGGCGATGATCCACCGCATTGCCGATATCATGATATGCAGCGTCGAAAACGTCCTGTCCGGTATCAGGATGCGTTACTATAATGACAACGATTATCTTGAAAGAACACATGCCGCCATGGAGAAAGTTAAAGAACGCAACGAGGAGCTTGAGGGGATTGTAAGTGCCCTGACGACTGAAAAGAAGCTCCTGCTCGACGAAGCTGACAGGTTGAGAACTGCATACAATGACGTTGGTGTACAGAAGACAAAGGAATTAAAAGAAGAACTTTCTGAAGCCGACCGACAAAACAAGCAGTTACAGAAGCAGTATGACGAGCTTGCCAGCGAGAACGAGCGACTTCTCGAGTATATAAGCATACTCGAATCGGAAGATGAAGACGATGAGGAGAATTGTTCCGAAAACATTTTGGAGAGCGATGAGTTTATGAGTATCGCCGATGGCAGGATCATCTTTGTAAGAAGCAGGGATAAGGCGGGCTATCCTGTTATGGGCAAATTAAGCGAAACATTCCCGAACGCAGTATTTACAAATCTTCTTGAGACTACTCCCGACTTTACCAAAGCGGACATGGTCGTGATCCTGACCAAATATGTCAAACACGGGCTGTACTGGGATGCGAGGGATAGAGCAAAGCTTGCCAATATAATATGTGTCCAGTCCGATCGGTCGCGGTTAGAGTGTATAGTCAAGGACATGATAAGCGCCATGAACGGCAATGGCGGTTATCAGATGAACAGAAGCGCGTAAAAAAATACCCACGGCAAATCTCCCTAAAGAGAAATGCTGTGGGTATTTTCTGCCTTAGGCAAAGGCTCCGGCACGGAACTCTGCGTCCCAGTTACGACGCTTATTACGAGCATCCTTACCGTCCTTATGTGTCCGGGTTCCTGTGTTGAACCCGTTCACACCTCTTGCCTTCTTTTGCAGTTCCAAGAAGGCTTTTTTTGTCATCTGCTTTTTAAGCAGATTCATCTCTTTGCGCACCTCGTCTGCGAACTCAGCAATAAGCATTGTGGCAGGCACGGTAATCTCAATTTTCTCGTCCGTTACTGTATCGTGTAGTTGAATGTGTAGCATGCTATTAGTAGTTTGGGTGCAAAGGTACGAAAAATTTTGCACATACGCAAGAGAGAAAGTGATTTTTTATCAAAAGGGCATAAAAAAGCAGAACCTTTTGGCTCTGCTGAGGTTTAAATTACAATAATTAATATAAATGCATCATGTCATTTAGACAATTTTGCTAGTTCATCCTTAATCTCTTTAACATTCTCTGCATAGAGTCCGGGGTGGCGAGCGTCCATCCGTTCAAACGCACGGAGCGATTGATTGTATAGTTTGATGGCTTTTTTACGCTTATTTAATTCTAGGCAAGTCTCGGCATATAATGACAAATGCATCGCCAGCGAGTCCAGATACTCATCCGGCGCCAGCTTGGCCTTAATCCGTAGTTGAACCGCCACGAACCACATATACATCAATGTGAATTTATCTTCCATGGTAGATTAAATTGAAAAACAGTTTTCCTTTTGAAGCGAATTTTACTTCATTCCCAGTTCAAATTTCCAGCAAGTTTCGTCGGGCTTGACGTCGCGGTCATGAATTTCGCAATGCCAATGAGGACAATGGCAACAATAATTGCATGTTCTAAATTCATCCGCAGCATTAGTATTGTTAGAAGATGAGGTACCAGAACTAGAGTCGCCTTTATTCATGTCCCTTGCTAAATCCTGGAGGCCTTTTATTCCGTCAAACAATCCCTGTTTTGCCATTGTACTTAACGAGGCCGCACCAAGCAACGTACATGCAATCAATATATTTGCTTCTGCCATTGGAGTCCAATGGATCATCAGATTAATCAAATATCCTATTCCATAACCAACAGCACCGCCTACAGCCATGAACAAGGAGTCTTTAATAAATACGAACATAGTCAGTCCGCAGCCAATATAAAAGCCCCATTCAGCATAGTTAGAGGCAGAGCCTTCCGGTCCCCATATCCAAGCGATTATTGCACCTATCAATGCGCCTATTATGCCGCCTACGATATAGAAACGCAATACCACTATTGCTAAAAAAATCAGAGCTAAAAGAATAATGTAAGTTAGGAATGCAAGTAGAATTTCCATAATATTAGATATTGAAGATGTGAGATTGTTTTATTTCAAAAGTT
>JAGCZE010000004.1 GCA_017960415.1 Lachnospiraceae bacterium | reverse complement strand
GGCGGCTGGTTTGATTATTTTACAGGCACATATTACGAAGGCGGCCGTATCATCGAAGCCGATGCCCCGCTTGATAAGATCCCTGTGTTTGTAAAGGACGGAAGTATCATCCCGGTGGCGGTGAATTTTGACAGGGACACAGCAAACGGAGAGGATCCGGGCACTGTATGCACCGGGAAAAAGACCGGCCTTGAGATATTCGCAAAAAAAGACGCATCATACATTTTCTATGATGATGCGGGAGACGGATATGATTACGAAAAAGGCGCTTACAGGACGATCAGGCTTTCATGGGATCATTCTGCAGAACGCCTTAATACCGAAGTTATGCATGACATGCCGGGAGAAAAAATACCGGCTTTTGAGGTGACGAGGATCTGCAAATGATCATTTTATGAGTTCACCCATTATCAACGGATACAGGCGGGAACCCGCCTGCATCCACTTTGTACACATCTTTTCCGCTTCTGTCTTGGTCGGTGTGGAAACATTGATCTCCAGCAGCTTTTCGCCGCCCTCTTCAATAAACATATTTGCGACATAATGGTTCAGGTCTGTCTGATAATAGTTGGAACGGACAGCAATATCATCCCGCAGCTCCATGTTGTTGTCGGCAAGATATTTGTCGACGTCGGCCTTCATGGCGGGCGAAAGCTCGCGCGAAAGAAGGTTCAGAGCGGCTTCTCCCGATTCTGTGATGGAATACAGGGTCTTTCCGTGATACTGGTCCTTATTTATGTAACCGTCATCGATCAATTCTCCCACCAGCTGCTGAAGGTTGAAATAGTCCGTAAAATCATCCTGCAGAAGGAACTTGCTGAGAGAATTATTGGAAATCGGATAATTCACTCGGTGAAGAATATATAAAATAGTGAGTCTGTATAATAAACCTGTTTCCTGAAGCATCGCATATCTCCTGTCTGATCGTTGTAAAAAAATTATATCAGATTTTTGAATTCAGGGTTTTGGCCCGGATAATGAAGTATAAATAATCGTAAAAAAATTATAAAATACATTCGGCCCCAAAGCCCCCAAATCCCGATAAAACCTGAAAACAGTATCAATGATACATCAAAAATCAGTAAAACGCAACAATAATAAAGCTTGCAAATAAAGAATTTTAATGGTAAAATACGTGTACTAAAAGTTTTGTTCTCGTAACATATCAGAAAAATCTGTATCTGTACCAAATTCGTTTTTTTTCGTAAGCAATCCGAGACTAAAGTATTTTATGAATAAGGAGGTCGGTCAATCAATATGGATTATGATAATATGTCATTGGCACAGCTGCGCGAGGCTGCTAAAAACAGCGGAATAAAGAGTATTTCGGGATTGAAGAAACAGGAGCTTCTGGATCTGCTCAAACAGGAATCTGCTTCTGTTGAGAAGGCTGCAAAGGAACTTGAGAAGTTTGCTGCGGCCGAAGAACAGAAGAATTCCGCAGATAAGGCCAAAACCCCGGCAAAGCGCGGACGGTCGAAAAAAGAAGAGGAAGTGAAAGAAGCTTCATCGAAGAGCGCTGCAAACACAGACGAAGCTTCCTCGTCGAAGAGCACCAAAGGCGCAGGTAAAGCTGCTGCATCAAAGAGCGCAGAAAGCACAGGAAAAGCTGCTGCGTCAAAGAGTGCTGAAGACACAGGCAAAGCTGCTGCATCAAAGAGCGCCGGAAGCAAAGGAAAAGCTGCTTCAACGAAGAGTGCTGAAGGCACTGACAAGGCTTCAGCCGGGAAGGCAGGCAGGCATACCGGAAAAACCGATGCAATATCGGCAGAGAAAGCTGCAGACGATGCTTCGGGGAACACAGACGGTCATGCGAAGAAAACCGGCAAAGCAGTCATTAACGATCCTGCGGTAAAAGCAGTGTCTGAGAATGAGTCCAAAGCCTCAGACAAGATGCCTGAGAAAGAGCCCAAAGCCGCTGATAAGGTGCCTGAAAAAGAGACAAAAGCTTCAGAGCGCATAAATGAAACAAAAGAAGTAAACGATAACAGAGAGACAAAAGAGATCGGGAAAAATACTGCCGAAACCAGGGAGATCAGAGAACTGAAGGAAGCCGGAGAGGCAAGGGAATTAAGAGAAGCGGCCGCCCAGAGGAATGTCCAACCGGGTCAGCAGAATTATCAGCCGAGGAATGTTCAGGGCGGAACGGCTTCACAGCAGAATATGCAGCCCAGACCCCAGAATGCTCAATCGCGTCCTCAGTATGATCCTGCTCATCCCGCACGTCCGCAGGCGGACCAGGGCAGGACCGGGAACGGTGGTCAGGAACGCTCCTATCAGCAGGGAGGCGGCCAGGATCGTACCAACCAGCAGGGCGGCAACAATCAGCCGAGATACGGAAACGCAACGGAAGGAAAGATATTCTCTACCGCAAAGATAACCAGCGAGGAGCGTGAAGCGCTCGATCCGCGCCTGTCACCCGAAATAGAGCATCTGGACAGCGGCGATACAAAGATGGGTATACTTGAAGTAATGCCCGAAGGCTTTGGCTTTATACGCTGTGACAATTTCCTTCCCGGTGAAAACGATGTATATGTTTCACCTGCCCAGATCAGGAAATTCAACCTGAAGACCGGCGATATCATTTCCGGCAATACAAAAGTCAGGCTGCAGACGGAGAAGTTCAGCGCACTGCTCTACATTAAGACGATCAACGGAATTCATCCCGCGGAAGCCGTCAAGCGCAAGAGATTCGAAGAGCTGACTCCTGTATTTCCTCATGAGAGGATACGCCTTGAAACCAGAGGATGCATTCCTGCGCTCAGGATCGTCGACCTGCTCTCACCTATCGGTAAGGGGCAGAGAGGTATGATCGTTTCGCAGCCGAAGGCAGGTAAAACAACCCTGCTGAAGCAGATCGCCAAGGCAATGCAGATCAATTACCCGGAACTTCATATCATCATACTTCTGATCGATGAGCGTCCCGAGGAAGTTACGGATATGAAGGAATCGATACAGGGCTCCAATGTTGAGGTTATTTATTCGACGTTTGACGAGCTGCCCGAGAATCACAAGCGTGTTTCCGAGATGGCGATCGAGAGGGCCAAGAGACTTGTGGAGCACGGAAGGGATGTAGTTGTGCTGCTTGACAGTATCACAAGACTTGCAAGAGCATACAACCTTACGTGCCAGCCCAGCGGACGTACGCTTTCAGGCGGTCTCGATCCCGCTGCTCTGCATATGCCCAAGAAGTTCTTCGGAGCCGCAAGATGTATGAGAGAAGGCGGTTCGCTGACTGTGCTTGCAACAGCACTTGTTGAGACAGGCAGCAGGATGGATGATGTTGTATTCGAGGAATTCAAGGGTACCGGTAACATGGAACTCGTGCTTGACAGAAACCTGTCGGAACGCCGGATTTTCCCTGCCATCGATCTTCCGAGATCCAGCACACGACGTGAAGATCTGCTCCTGAACAAGGATGAGATAGATGCCAATAATATCCTCAGACGTGCGTTTAACTCTTCAAAAGCCGAGGATGTTGTGGAAAAGATAATCGGAATGTTCGCGAGAACCCGCAGCAATGCCGAGTTTATCGATATGCTGAAAAATACCAGATTGGTATAGAGGACAGATCAGTAAAGTGAATTTGAGAGGAATACGATGAGTGAGATAAGTGAAGAAATAAAGCGACGCCGCACATTTGCGATCATTTCGCATCCCGATGCGGGCAAAACGACCCTGACCGAGAAGCTGCTGCTCTACGGCGGAGCTATCAACCTGGCAGGGTCCGTAAAGGCGAAAAAGACCGCAAGACATGCGGTGTCGGACTGGATGGAGATAGAGAAGGAAAGAGGTATCTCGGTAACCAGTTCGGTAATGCAGTTCAATTACGACGGATACTGCATCAACATACTGGATACACCGGGACACCAGGATTTCTCTGAGGATACTTACAGGACCCTGATGGCGGCTGATTCCGCCGTCATGGTCATTGACGGGTCAAAGGGTGTCGAGGCGCAGACGATCAAGCTGTTCAAGGTCTGCGTTATGCGCCATATCCCGATATTTACCTTTATCAACAAGATGGACCGCGAAGCGCGGGATACCTATGAGCTTCTGGATGAGATCGAGACTGTTCTCGGTATCAGGACCTGTCCGATGGACTGGCCGATAGGCTCGGGCAAAGGATTTCAGGGTGTGTATGACAGACAGACCCGGAAGATCAGCAGGTATTATGCCGCCAATAACGGCATGAAAGAGGTTGAGGCCGTTGAGGCGGTGATCGGAGATGAGTCTCTCGACCGGATCATCGGCAAAACAGCACATGAGAAGCTCAAGGAAGAGATCGAACTGGTTGAAGGCGCTACTGACACCTTCGATCTGGAGCGTGTACAGAGGGGTGATCTGACGCCGGTATTTTTCGGTTCGGCACTCAACAATTTCGGTGTGGAGAATTTCCTCAGATATTTCCTGAAAATGACTCCGCCGCCCCTGGCAAGGACTGCATCGGGAGATATGATCGATCCCGCGGCCAACGGATTTTCGGCATTTGTATTCAAGATACAGGCCAACATGAACAAGGCTCATCGCGACAGGATCGCATTTATGAGAATATGCTCGGGCAAATTCGATGCCGAGAAGGAAGTATTTCATGTCCAGGGAAAGAAGAAACTGCGTCTTTCCCAGCCACAGCAGCTGATGGCCGAGGAACGAAAGGGTATCAGCGAGGCTTATGCGGGAGATATCATCGGAGTGTTCGATCCGGGTATCTTCTCCATCGGTGACACCGTATGTGCCCCCGATATGAAGGTTGAGTACGAGGGAATACCGACTTTTGCGCCCGAACATTTTGCGAAGATCCGCCAGATGGACACTATGAAGCGTAAGCAGTTCATCAAGGGAGTCATGCAGATCGCCCAGGAAGGAGCGATCCAGATATTCCAGGAGTACAATACCGGCATGGAGGAGATCATTGTCGGAGTTGTGGGCGTACTGCAATTTGATGTATTGAAATTCAGGCTTGAATCGGAATACGGTGTGGAAATAAAGATGGAAACCCTGCAGTACGAATATGTCCGCTGGGTGACCGAAACACCGAAACCGCTTGAGGACCTTAATGTAACTTCGGATACCAAGAGGGTCAAAGACCTGAAAGATAATCCGCTTCTGCTGTTTGCGCATGAATGGAGCATCAGGACGGTTCAGGAGAGAAATCCCGGACTGAAGCTTGAGGAATTCTCGAAGAACTGACGGAACGGGATCACTTTGGGATATTTCGGCCAAGCACTTAATTTATTTTGCAGTATTCATGAGAATTTTATTCATGAAAAGATGAATTAACGCACAAAATACATTTGATGAAAATTAAAATATTTAAAACCCACAAACAACAAAATACTGGTTAGTTGTGGTTTTTTGTTATATAATATATCGCGAAATGTGTCGGAACTTTTTTGATGACTGCCGGAGCCGGATCCGGTCCGGGATCCTTTGGGTGCAGGGCATAGTCTTTATTTGCGACACGTATATCTTTCAGAAGGAGGAAGATGATCGAAAGCCCGAAGCTGTTTTGGATCACTGGAATCTGAAGATCCTGAGGATAAAAATTTACCGGACTTTTACAGATCATCGAAGCAAGAATGCTAAGAAGCTTAAAGATCAAGCTGGCGATCATTATCGCTGTGCTGTGTGTTGTTCTGCTTGTAATCGAAGGTCAGACGACATTGAAAAAAGTGAAACCCAGTTATGAAGATCTGCTTAACGGTAAGTACAACGTAGAAACAGAGTATTTTGCTTCTGTTATCGATGGATGGCTCAAAGACAGTACTACTTCCATTACTGCGGTTGAAGCGGTTCTTAATGCCGCCGGGGCCACTGCTACGGCCGAACAGCTTATAGGCGTACTTACAAACCTTACTGAGACCGATAAGATGTCTGACATGATCTATGTCCAGTTTTCTTCGGGTGCGTTCCTGAACGGATCGGGATGGGTTCCCGCAGCGGACTGGGACGGACGTACCAGATCCTGGTATAAGGAATCCTCAGCCAATAAAGGAATGCTTTGTTTCAGCTCGCCTTACGTTGACGCGGCTACAGGAGGTCTGATCCTTACTATTTCGAAATATTTCAATGCAGGTGCGCTTGATGGCGTTATTGGTATCGATGTACTTGTAGATAAACTTCTTGCCGATGTCGACGATCTCGGAAAGAGCACCGGTGACGAAGGCGCATATATCTTCCTGACCGCAGGCGATGGCGCGATGGTATATCATCCCTACGATAAATATGAGTCAAACGTTTCAGAAATAAAGAATGTCAAGGATCTTGATGTGGATTACGTTACCGCAGCTTCTTCCGATGACGCTCCGGCTATTGCCGATTACAACGGAACACTCGTTTATGTAACACAGAGAGGTCTTTCAGACGTTGACTGGCAGATCTATTATGTATCTCCGTCCTCGAATTTTGACAATATCGTCGATGACGTTCAGGATCACATCAAGCTGATACTTGTTATCTGCGCGGTAGTAGCGATTCTGGCAGCTGTCGGTGTCGGCTTCATGGTTGCATCACCCATTACCGATGCGAGCCGTAAGGTTGAGGCTCTCGGGGAGGATGTCAGAAACGGCAAGGCCGATCTTTCGAAGGATATCGAGACCAAGTCAAAAGACGAGGTCGGCAAGCTGGTTGGTGCGGTTAATGTCCTGAAGAATGCAATGGGCGGAATCATTGAGGATATCAATAATGCATCCGATGATCTTGTTAACAATGTTGCAACCCTGAAATCTGCTGCAGACAAGACTTCGGATAATGTGACCACGATCTCCGCCACCATGGAAGAGATGAGTGCAACTTCACAGGAGACTTCCGCATCTACGACTCAGGTTGCGCAGCAGGTTGGCGATATTACCGATCTGACCGAGAAAGTCAGCCATGATACGAAAGAGAAGACTGCCGAGATCAGTAACAGTCTTAAGAACATCGACCAGCTCAAGGCTGAGATCGAGAGGAAGGATGAGGATATGCTTGCCCGTCTGAATGCAGCTATCGGCAAGCTCCAGGATAAGATCAAGGATACCCAGAAGGTAGAAGAGATCAGGACCATGACTCAGGGTATTTCCTCTGTTGCATCACAGACTAACCTGCTTTCGCTTAATGCATCCATTGAGGCGGCAAGAGCTTGTGAAGCGTGCCGCGGCTTCGCAGTCGTTGCCGACGAGATCGGAACACTTGCAGGCAATTCGGCTACGATGGCAGGCGATATACAGAAGGTATCCGACGAAGTACTTGGTATCGTAGAACAGCTTGTTAAGGCTGCTGAGGAAGTTTCGGACATCATGCTTAAGATTTCCGATGAGAACTCCGAAGAGAAGAAGACCCTGATCGAAGAGTATATCAAGTCGCTGAATGAGTGCTATGATGCCATGGCTTCCATTTCTGAAGACAACAACGAGATCACCGCTGCGATCGCTACGATCAAGGGCTCCATCAGCGCCATCGATACCGCAGTTGAGGACAATGCTCACGGTGTAACAAGTGTTGCCGAAGGCGCAACAGTGCTTGTTACCGCTTCCGAGGACGTTCTCAACGGTGCTGAGTCAATCGACAGGATATCATCCGAGCTCAGGAACCATGTAAGCGGATTCAGATTCTGAACCGACTTATAAACATGTAAACAGAAGCATAAACATAAATACACGAGGGGCAATCGTATTTCCGGTACGATGCCCCTTTGTTATGTGTGATAAGCACTTGAAAATCGGGCAATTCGGGGGTATAATATAATAGATTATGTGTGTATTGTTATTTATGACCGAACAGGCAGATTTCGCAAAGTATATGTTACATGTCTGCCTCTGAGCTGTACGAGGATTTGTAATGGCCAAAAGAAATGTTTATGAAATGAATATGTGCGAAGGCGCGATCCTTCCGAAAATGCTGAAATTTGCCATACCGCTGATGTTGTCGAGTATCTTGCAGCTTATGTTCAATGCGGCCGACGTAATTGTGGTCGGAAGGTTCGCCGGGGATAATTCCCTTGCTGCGGTGGGATGTACGGGCTCTCTGATCAACCTTCTGATCAACCTTTTTGTGGGGCTGTCGGTTGGAACGAATGTAATGGCGGCAAGGCATTACGGAGCAAAACAGACAAACGAACTGCATGCTACCGTACATACATCCATAACCATTGCGGTCGGAGGCGGAGTGATCCTGACACTCGTCGGGGTGTTGTTCACCAAAGGCATTCTTGAGCTGATGGGAACGCCGGAACCTGTCCTTCCGCTTGCGGCACTTTACCTGCGTATATATTTTCTGGGCATGATCTCCAATATGCTCTACAATTTCGGAAGTGCAGTACTTCGAGCTGTCGGTGACACCAGAAGACCCATGTATTACCTGTTTGTTGCGGGTGTGATCAATGTTGTGCTGAATCTGTTCTTCGTAATAGTTTTGAAGATGGATGTGGCCGGAGTGGCTCTGGCTACGATCATTTCACAGACAGTATCCGCAGCGCTCGTACTCAAGTGCCTGATTACCAGCGACAGCGATATTAAGCTGGTTCTGAAGGACCTGGGGATAGATACGAAAGAACTGAAGAACATTGTCAGGATCGGTATTCCTGCGGGACTGCAGGGCTGTATCTTTTCATTGTCGAACGTAGTCATACAGTCATCGATCAACAGCTTCGGAGAGATCACGGTTTCGGGCAGTTCGGCCTGTTCAAACCTTGAGGGTTTCGTTTATGTGGCAATGAATTCGTTCTATCAGGCGGCTCTGGCGTTTATAGGACAGAATATGGGAGCAGGAAAATACGGTAGGATAAGGAACATTATCATCTGTGCGCTGCTGAGCGTTACGGTGACCGGAGTTGCCCTCGGACAGCTTGAACTTGCTTTCGGACGAAAACTGCTTGGCATTTATACGACCAATCCTGCGGTTATCGATGCAGGTATGGCAAGAATGAAGATCATAGATTCGACGTATTTTCTGTGCGGGCTGATGGATGTAATGGTCGGGGTATTAAGAGGCGTAGGCTATTCGGTAATGCCCATGCTGGTTTCACTGATCGGCGCCTGCGGAACGAGACTGCTGTGGATAGCCACCGTATTTCAGATCGAGCAGTACCATAAGGTCGAGACTGTATATGTAAGTTATACATTTTCATGGTTTCTGACATTTGCCGCGCATTTCATCTGCTTCATGATCGTCAGAAAGAAGGCGGTCCCGAAGGAAGGCATGACATTGAGGGCATAAGAAACACGGGATAAAGGAACAGCTGCAGATGGAAAAGCTTGTAATAATCGCCGGAACCAATGCTTCGGGCAAATCGGGGCTCGGAATAGAGCTTGCGGCGGCAGCCGGCGCTGAGATAGTATCTGCCGATTCAAGACAGGTTTTCAAAGAGCTTGATCTTGGTTCGGGCAAGGTTACCGCTGAAGAGATGAAGGGCGTTCCCCATCATCTGCTGGACGTGGCGGAACCGAACGATTTCTTTTCACTGAAGGATTTTCAGACGCTTGCTTACAGAGCGATAGACGATATCATTGCACGCGGAAAACGTGCATATATGGTCGGGGGGACAGGCCTTTACGTAAATGCGGTTGCTGACGGATATGTTCTTTCCGATGCACAGCCGGATACGGATATCAGACGTAAGGTCGAAGCAATGACGTTAGAAGAGCTCATTGAGACCATAAGCTCAAAGGATCCGGATATGCTGAAGGGCATGGACCTGAAAAACAAGAGAAGGCTTGAGCGGGCCGCCGAAAAGGTGATCGCAGGAGCGCCTTCACGGCTTCCGTCGCAGAAAAGGTATGAGACACTCATCCTTGGTGTAACATGGCCCAGACAGATACTCTATGAGCGTATCGAGGAAAGGCTGATACGAAGACTGGCCGAGGGAATGCTGGACGAGGTGGAAGGACTGAGGCAGAACGGAGCCGAGGACGATTTTCTGTACAGGCTCGGACTGGAATACAGATATTGTCTTATGTATCTGAAGGGAGAATTTGCCGATTATGACAGCTTCTTTGACAAGCTGTTCATGGAGATCAGACATCTGGCAAAGGAGCAGATGACCTGGTTCAGAAAGAGAAAGGACATTCACTGGATCGATATGGGGAAGGATCCGGTGGGGGAAGCGTCCGATCTAATAGAACACTTCTATGGGGACAGTAAGCCGGAATAAACACAGAATATCTGCGGATCGCCCGGCGGAAAGGGTTTACTTGAATGATGGAAGTCATGCTGATCACCGGATTGTCGGGATCCGGTAAATCCAAGGCTCTCAAGGTCTTTGAGGATAACGGGTATTATTGCCTTGACAATCTTCCGACCAAGCTTCTTGCGGACATCGTAAGAATGCTCGAACAGATCGAGGATTTTCCGAACAGGGCATGTATCAGTATCGATACGAGAGATGCAAATATAGCGCGTGATGCCTCCGAAGCTCTCGATACGCTCAAGAGGATAGCCGATATCAGGATATTGTTCCTTGAGTGCGATCAGGCCGAACTGTTAAAGCGCTACAAGGAGACCAGGAGACTGCATCCGCTTATGATGCTGGATTCGAATCTGGATCTTGTTTCGTCGATAGAGCTTGAAAAGGAGCTGCTCTCCGAGATAAGATCGCGTGCCGATTTTATCATAGATACATCGCTGCTTACTTCGGCGCAGTTCAGGGAACAGCTCGTAGATACGATCCCGAAGGACGAGCAGAAGCCGATGAACATAAGTTTCGTGGCTTTTGGCTACAAATACGGGCTCGGCTCGGATTTTGACCTGGTATTTGATGTCAGATGCCTGCCCAATCCGTTCTATGTGGAGGAATTGAGAGGCCTGACCGGACGGGATGAAAAAGTCAGGGACTATGTTATGTCATCCCCGGATTCGCAGGAACTGTTCAAGCGTATAACGGATTATCTCGATACCGCGATCCCGATGTACGAAAAAGAGGGCAAGGCACAGCTGGTCGTGGGCTTCGGGTGCACCGGAGGACAGCACAGATCGCTCACATTTGCGATGAAACTGGCCGAACTGTATGGGAAAAAGGGCTATTCAACGAAGGCGATCGCCAGGGATACGGATAAAAATGTAAAAGAGATCAATACACGTGTTTAAGCTGCACGATATTATATTCAGCGGGAGACTAACGGGATGAAGCAGAGCAATGAGAGCATTATATCAAGGATCGGCCTCAATCTTGTCAGAGAGGCCAAATGTAGCGGTATTCAGCAGTGCGTCGAGACGGTGGGAAAAGAACTTGGACTTGACGGAGGACTTGTGCTGCGCACAAATGAGATACCATTTCTCCTGGAAATGCGTTGCTGCTGGGATCCGCGCGAGGTGATCGCAGACCGGAATCTTATACTTGATTATTCGGAAAGCCCCGAACATGAGCTGTTTAATCCGTGGGGAGCTGCCGGAAGGCTAAATATCATCGAGAATATCGATGCAAAGGAGATCGACCACATATCGAAGGACTTCTTCGACATGATCGGAGCAAAATCCTTTGTGGGATGTCCGATGGTGCATGATGGCGAGTATCTGGGCGGAATGTGCTTCTACGCCGGCAATGCAAGGATCTGGACGGATGATGAGCTCGAACTGATCCGCGAAGCCGCGGAGCTGGCATCCAATGTGGTGGCCAGGATCAAGCTCGATGAATCAACCAAGTATCTGCTTGAAGAGATCAACCGCCGTATTATCGATGCCGACGGTGCCAGAAACCGCTTCATGAACAATATTACCAACGAGATGCGCACTCCGTTGAATTCTGCGATGGGCATGGTCTCCATCATGC
>JAGCZE010000411.1 GCA_017960415.1 Lachnospiraceae bacterium | reverse complement strand
TCAAAAAACGCATAATAAACCAGTAAAAAACAGGGGCGGAAACCGCCCCTGTTTTCAGATCTTCCAGTTATTTCTTCCTGCTTCCTTCGCGCGGTACAGCGCTTCATCCGCCCTCGCGAGCGCACTCTTCGCGTCCTCATCGGAAGGATCGAAGTACGCGAAGCCCATCGACGATGTAACCTTGCGTCTGCCCTCGAGCTCGGGTATCTGAATAGTCCTGACAGAATTAATGATCTTGTCGGCTACTTCAGGCTGATATTTCGGTGCGACATTGTTCAGGATCACGATGAACTCGTCGCCGCCCCAGCGTATCACATAATCATCCTTGCGGATCGCGCTCTTGACAGCCTCCACGAACTTCTTCAGAACCTTATCTCCGAGATCGTGTCCGTAATTATCGTTGAACTGCTTGAAGAAGTCGACATCCATTATCAACAGCAGCGTATGCTCACTGCCCGCCTGATAGTCCTCATACGCATCCGACAGGGCCTTCTCGCCGAAGAGACGCGAACCCGCGCCCGTCAGCGCATCCTTGTTCAGCTTGTCGCTGAGCTCTTTATTCTTCTTCTCGTAAACGCCAACCTTTGACTTCCTGTAGCTGTACGACATGATCAGGAAGAAGCCTACCCAGGTAATGCCCGTAGCTACGAGAATGATCGTCTGGTATATACCGAAGCTGGCCTGTGCCTGTCTGCGGTAATGATAGAGATCGTCGATGTTCACGCCCATGCATACGATCCAGTCGAATCTGTCATAGAGGCGGGAATATGTCACCTTCTCGGTCACTTCGTCGGTTTCGAGCTTTTTAAATGCGTAGTTCAGATAAACGGCTCCGTTCGCCTTAACGCCCTCGAGCTCCTCCTCGTACGCCTTCATGCCCATTTCATTGACCACTTCGGTGGAAAGGAGGCTGCCTTCGGTGTCCGAAAGGTTCGGATGGATAAGTCTGATGGCGTATCCGTCGCCGCCGTTATAATCAAGTACCTTCTGCACCCACATATAGGTTCCGTCGACATGCGTCTCGGAATATATCTTCCTGCGGGCGATCGCGGTGATCTTCTCTTCTATCTCAGCATCGGTAATACCGGGCTCGGATCTGAGCTCTTCAACACATGCATCGAGGTACGCGATCATGTTGTCAACATTTTCCTTCAGCGTGCTCTTCTTCATCTCAAGAGCAGTGCCGTAGGTCATCCTCGCGCTGACCGAAGTGATCGCCTGCGAGAACAGGATAACGAGCAGAACCGAAACTACGATACCGGCTACGGCTTTCCTGACAGATTTATGATATTCGCTCTGGAGTTCATCCGAGGTGTCGGGGAACCAGGGCAGGCATCTGTTGACTCTCTTGCAGTACTTCTCATACGCGTGTCCGAACCGCTCCCTGTAAACCTTCTCTTCCGTCTCACGCATGATGAGCGTCATATAAAGCCAGAAAAGCATCGGAAGCAGGAACGCCAGATAGTTCGTGGTCAGTAAGAGCATACCGGACGATATCAGCAATACGGATGAAGACAGCGGGTGCCGAACCCACGCATAAACGCCTGTATGAAGTACCTTATCCGCGCACATATTTGTAGGCATCTTCGTAACGAAGATGAGCCTGTGCAGCATGACTACACCGAATATGATGCTGAGCGCTCCGATAAAATACGCAAGCGTTTTACCGTAAACCAGCTTCGCGAACGAAAGCTGTTCGATCAGATTGACACATAAAATGGTTCCGATCGTAAAGAATACGACAATGCATATATAAGCTAATCCCGCAGGGCTGACCGCTCTCAGCTTCTGCTCCGGATCGGCTTCATTACGGGGATTTACGTTGTCTCCCATGTCATCCCCTTTCCGCGTGTGAACGCGCGCGATTCCTCAAGCGGCATGGGCTTGCCGAAATAGTAGCCCTGCGCCCTTTCACAGCCTGTCTTTTTCAGGAACTCATAATGCTTTTCGGACTCCACACCCTCGCAGAGAGGCGCAAGGCCCATGGCCTTCGAGCCCTCGATGATGTAGGTCATCAGCATGGCCGTCTTCGGGTTGCGGTCGAAGCATCTTAAGAATACCAGGTCGAGCTTCAATACATCGAAATCGTACTCCGCAATGGTGTTCAGCGACGAATAACCGCTGCCGAAATCATCGAGCCAGATATTGTAGCCCATGTGGTGCATCTTTTCACACTCTGTCTTAATGATGCCCTCATTGTCGTTAAGAGCGCTCTCGGTGATCTCGAGATCGAGGAAATTGCGGGGAATATTGAAGCTTTCACGCGTTTTCTCGACCGATCCGAAGATATCGCAGACATCGAAGTCCATTCGGGAGATGTTGATCGAAACCGGCACGACAGGCTCACCCTTATCGATCAGCGAGCGGAGGTCTTCGCATACCCTTCTCACAACGTATCTGTCCACAAGATATATCAGATGCGCCTGTTCCAGCGTCTCGATGAAGTCTCCCGGAGAGAGCATGCCCATCTTCGGGTCGATCCAGCGTACCAGCGCTTCGTAGCCGCAGATCTCTCCGCTCTTAACCCTGATAACGGGCTGGTAGAACACCTTGATATAGCCCATCTCAAGGGCCTCGTCGACATGATCCACAACATACTGCTGTTTGCGCAGCCTCTCACGGAGCATGTCATCGTAAACACAGAAATTCACATCGTGCCTGCCCTTTATGCTGTTGCAGGCAAGTCTCGCATGGTCGCAGGCCAGGCCGATCTCGGAGCGCCTGTCGTCCAGGTAAAAGATACCGGCCTTCATCCTCACGCGCTTGTTGACATCAACGGAGCGAAGCATCGTCTTATAGACCTGATCGACTTTTTCCTCGACATACTGCCTGTCACCCTCGGTACATACAAAGAAATGGTCGTCCGAGAAACGGGCGATCGTAGCACCGACAAATATATCGCGCAGGCACTTTGCCACATCGCAGAGCAGCTCATCGCCCTGGGTAAAGCCGTGTCGTTCGTTATATAATTTGAAATTGGGAACATCAAAATGGATGAATGATATCTGGCGTCTCCTGCTCTCGGGCGACATCAGCATCATCTGGACCTTATGATAGAAGAAAGGCATATTGAAAAGACCGGTCAGCTCATCGGTCTCCCTGTTTGCCGAAAGGATCTCCGCCTCCGCAAGGGAATTGCGGTTTTTGTTCATGAATTCGTTTTGATCGACGTCAACGATAAAAACATAGAAATAGCTGTTATGCTCATCATAATGCAGCAGATGGCCGAAATCCTCGATATAGCGGATCTCGCCCTTCTTTGTGATAATGCGGTATCTGACATAGTCATGTCTCTTCTCGCCGAACACTGTCTGCGCCTGGATCTGATTCTCGATCTTGTGCAGGTCCTCGGGATGTACCATGCCCTGGAAGGAACCGCCGACATACTCAAAGAACTCGTCGAAAGTCGTGCAGTCATAAAGACTTATTACATTTTGATCCGCAAAAAGTATCTTCTCTTCGCCTTCGGCTTCATAGACAAAGAATCCGCCGGGAAGACCGGAAGGGATCACACCGTCAGCTCCGTATCTTTTTGCTTCGTCAACCATAAAAAATACCGCCTCCCTCAATTATATTCCGGCTGTTTCAACAACCGGTTGCTCACTCCGAAAAAATACCCCATATCTAGAAAATTCCAATATTATCGTACACCTTTTTTAGTCGTTTTTCCAGTAAAAAATAGCCCGGAAATGCACACATTTGCACAACACATTCTGCCCAAGTTCTTGAATTCTAAATCATTTTTGTGTATAATAGACTTTACGTTTTACACGTTTTATCAACAAGGAGGTACAATTATGTTGTTAAAGAAAAAAGCCGCTGTTCTGATCATTGCTATGACACTCGTGCTTGCGCTCATCGCG
Organism: Lachnospiraceae bacterium; assembly: GCA_017960415.1. The sequence goes on along the minus strand of JAGCZE010000411.1, from coordinate 832 downwards.
CCCACCGCAAGCGTAAACGCGTATACTCCGCCCGCACAGGCCGGTGAGATAATCCAGGCTGACGGCGTAAAGTACATGGTACTCTGGAGAGGTGAAGGAAACAGATCCGTCCTTATTTACGATTATCCGGATGTCAATGTAAAGACACTTACACTTCCCAAAACTGTTAACGACGGTTTATATGAATGGAAGGTTATCGGTGCTCTGAGCGGTGCGTTCAAGAATTGTACCACTCCGAAGACCATTGAGATCCCCAAGGATACGAACATCAACTGGTACTACATGTGTCCCGACGCTTTCGTTAACGGCGCAAAGCAGACCATTAAGGTATATCCCGCGGACGGTGAGTGGAACACGCTCTACCTGATCCTCGAGATCAACGGACCGAAGCCCGCTTTCCTCGCATCCAAGATCTATGAGACCTGCGGAGTTTCAGCTTACGCATCATACACTCCCGTTAACAATACCGAGGATACCCTCTATGTAACGGTTCCCGCAGGTACCTATACTCTGGTGAATTCAAAGCAGCCCGAAAAAGGAGCCGAGCTCAGAGTTTACTCGAATACAACGCTTTACTTAAAGGGCGTAACCTTCAAGAGAAACGATACTGCAGACGCTCTCAGCGCTCATATGATCTCACTCGGCACCACAGGCCTGAAACTCGCCGACGGTACCGTAAACGCACCGAAATACGGCGGCGGCAGCAATATCCAGATCCTCTACGGTACATTTGATAACGGAACCAGACCCGGCGCCAACAACATCTGCCGCGGCTCCCACCTGTCGGATGTCACGATCAAGGGAACAGTATTCAAGTATCTGCCCGACTCTC
>JAGCZE010000410.1 GCA_017960415.1 Lachnospiraceae bacterium | reverse complement strand
TGCCTTACAGCAGAATAATGCTGAACAAGCCAGAAGAACGATTTCCCGGGCGGAAGCTGAGGCAGTGGGGGCTGCAGCTGTAACGGGAAGTGAAACCGGCAGGACAAAAGCCATAGCCGGATATGAAGCCGAAGAGGCTGAAATTGCAGAAAATGCTGCGGTAAGAAGTACGGCGGGAGCTACAGGAAGAACAACCGCAGGAGCTGCCGGCAGGACAGTCGGAAGGAATGGTTCGGCAGGAGTTGACGATCTAACGACAGAGTCAGCAGGAGTTGCAGGAAGATCCGGTGCCGGAACAACCGGCAGGGCAGCTACAGGAACAGCCGGAAGGGCCGGTTCGGCAGGAGTTGACGACCTGACGACAGGGTCAGCCGGAACTGCAGGAAGAGCGGGCGCAGGAACAGCCGGAAGGACAGCCGAAACAGCCGGAAGGTCCGCTTCGACAGGAGCAGATGACCTGACGACAGGCTCAGCCGGAACTGCAGGAAGAACCGGGGCAGGAACAGCCGGAAGGGCCGCTTCGACAGGAGCAGATGACCTGACGACAGGCTCAGCCGGAACTGCAGGAAGAACTGCCGCAGCGGGAACAACCGGCAGGACAGCAACCGGGACCGCTACCGGGAGAACAGCTGCAGGAACCGGCGGAACAACATCCGCAACCGGACGCAGGAGTACTGCAACAGGAGCTTCTAACACAGCAAAGAGCACAGTCAGGAAGACACCGGCACAACCGGCCGTTACCGCACCCATAGAAGCAGAGGGACGTGACAACAGGTCTCTGAGCAGGAATGAAGAGGTTATAGCGCTTCACCGCCAGGGCAGGTCGATCATGGAGATATCCAAGCTTCTGGGCATGGGACAGGGCGAAGTCAGACTAATAATCAACCTTTATGGATAAACCCCACTGATCCGGCGGGGTTTTCTTTAAGGCTTCCGACTATAATCATATAACTCGCGAGGATCGATATGAAATTAAAATACTACATGAGGGGGGTAGGAACAGGGATCATCTTTTCCTTATTCGTGTTCCTTGTAATAATCATCCCAAATGTACGTCTTGAAGAAAGAATGAAGGGCAGTGGTGCCGCCTCCCAGTCTGAAGAAGGCGAGACCAAACAGGATAATCTGTCTGGACTGCTCGGCGGCAATACGGGCAATGGGCAGCCGGATAATAATACCGGCAACGGGCAACAGGATGATTATACCGTCACGCCGGATGTTGAGACTACACCGTCAATTATCCGGGATAATACGCCTGTGCCGGAATCGTCTCCTACACCGGTGTCAACACCCACGCCGACACCTGCACCTTCACCTTCACCTGAACTGACACCTACACCGGAGCTTACAGCAACTCCTGAACCTACACAGGAGTCGACATCTGCGTTGACGCCTACATCGAGGGCAACATCAACACCTACGCCTACACCAAGGCCTACGTCGACACCTACACCTACGCCGAAGCCTACGTCGACACCTACACCTACGCCAAGGCCTACATCAACACCTACGCCCACGCCGAGGCCTACGTCAACGCCGACACCTACACCAACACCTACACCGGTTCCGACGTCTACACCCACACCTACACCGAGGCTGACATTAACGCCTACGCCTACACCTACTCCGGTTCCGGAAGATGACGGGTATATCAGATACACGATCAGGAAGGGCATGACCTCGGAGGAAGTATCGAGTGAACTTCAGAACCTCGGTATTGTAGAAGACTGGAAAGCACTGAATTCATATATTATCCGGAACGGATATGCATTCAAGATCCAGTTCGGAACATTTAAACTGAAACCCGGAATGAGCTACCGTGAGATCACAAAGATCATTACCGCAAGGTAATATACGGACTGCAAATGCGGGTTACGGAATGAGAACAGCAACAACTCAATATCGTATATTTCAAATGTAAAGGGCAGGTATAAGGATCATGCCGACTGAACATCTGAGAAAACTGTATGGAATAATAAAGACTGCGACCGCGGGGACTTTGGTCCTTTGGGCGGTCGCGGTCCTTTGCTGCGTCTTACGGGTCTATGCATCCGATGAAATGACTTCTGTCGATAATGAAGGAACGATAGACTTCATGGCTGAATATGCCGCAGTTTCCTATGACAGCTATGACGGTCTGGTTTCGGCAGAGATCAACGCAGTAGCGCAGACAAGGGACGGCTATATCTGGGTCGGCACCTACTCGGGCCTTTACAGATATGACGGCAAAAGCTTCGAAAAAAGCACTGTAAGTCCATATATTTACAATGTCATGTCATTGTTCGTGGACAGTACCGGAAAGCTCTGGATAGGAACAAATGATACCGGATTATTCTCTTATGATCCCGAAAACGGAGAGGTAATACACTATACCGTCAGGGAGGGCCTGCCTTCGGACTCTATCCGTGCGATATGCGAAGACGAGGACGGACGTATGTATGTCGGAACCGTCGCACAGCTGGCATTTATAGAGAAGAACGGAACTATCGGCTGTTTTGATCCCGATAAATATCCCGAATGGGATGATATCATAGGCATAAGATCCCTCAGCTACGCCGGCGACGGAATAATCGCAGGCGTAACCAACAGCGGTATCCTTTTCTTTTCAGCACATGACCATATTCTCGATAAGAAAGTATGGGACGAGAACGGAGTTTACTATACGGCCATAAGCAGAGGCAGCGGAGACATGCTGCTTGCCGGAACTTCTTCTTCAACTCTTGAACACATCACATTCAGAAATAACAGGATATATAAAAGGGATACCATCGATACCGGGTCTGTCAAATATTTCAACGATATATTGTATGACCGGGAAACCGACGGTTATTTCTTCTGCGCCGAAAGCGGAATGGGCTTCATCAAAAGCGAAGGCGAGAAGATCATACCGATGATGCAGCCGAAGTTCGAAAGTTCGGTCTCCGGCGTGATCAAGGATTATCAGGGCAATATCTGGTTTGTATCCAACAAACAGGGAATAATCGAATACTCCAAGAACCCGTTTACGGATGTGTTCGTAAAGGCAGGTCTGGCCGGGGCTGTAGTTAACAGCGTCGCGATACGTGACAATGTCCTATATATCGGAACCGATACGGGACTGAAGATGATCGACAAAAATACCGGGGAGAATCTTGATTATGACTATCTGCGGTATTTTGACGGTGTCCGTATACGTCATATCATGCTTGATTCAAAGCAGAATCTTTGGCTTTCGACTTACGGTCAGGACGGCCTTGTATGCATCACTCCCGACGGGACTCCCAAGCTGTTTAACGAGAGCTCGGCGGGTACGGTCGGAGGACGTTTCAGATACAGTTGCGAGCTGGCGGACAAGACCGTATTGGCGGCAAGCAACATGGGCCTGAATTATATCAGGGACGACCGTGTCATTGCAACGCTCGGTGAAGATGACGGCATGAAGGTGGCCCAGATCCTGTCGATAGCCCAGGACGAAGATGGGACTGTATATGCGGGCTCAGACGGAGCCGGAGTATACAAGATACGTGACGGAAAGATCGTTGACTGTATAGATGCCGATGACGGACTGGAAACCCTCGTAGTTCTCAGGATCGTAAAATGCCCTGAGGGCCGCGGTCACATTTATGTAACGAGCAATGCCCTTTATCATGATGACAGCAGGACCGTTACAAGACTTGATAAATTCCCTTATTCAAACTGTTACGATATTTACATAACATCGGATAATGAAGCTTGGATCAGCACCAGCGCGGGAGTGTTTGTCGTGCATCTCGATGATCTTGTCGAAAACGGCGATTATTCTTATACGCTGCTTGATTATAACAGGGGATTTACGACATCGCTTACGGCAAATGCCTGGAATGCCTCTGAAGGCAGCACTCTTTATCTGTGCTGTACCGACGGTGTCAGAAAGATAGATACGGGCAATTATGGCTTAGTCAATAATGATTATTATATCCGGGTAAGCGACATCACTTATGAGGATGTTTCCGTGGAGCGTGACAAGAACGGCGTTTACAGGATCCCTGCGGGAAGCGGACGTATCAAGATCCGGGCGGCGGTCATGAATTATACACTGTCCAATCCCGTGATCAGGATGTATCTTGAGGGTGCAGGAGACACCGGATTCATGTCCTTCCAGAAGGACCTCCAGGAGCTTGATTACACGAATCTTCCCTACGGCTCATACAAGCTGCACATCGAAGTGCTGGACGGGATAGAGCACGAACTCGTAAGAAGCGAAACATTTGCGATATATAAGAATCCGAAGATCACGGAAAAAACCGGATTCAGGATACTCATGGCGCTTCTGGGCGCTGCGATCATCGCATTGATCGTATGGCGCATCATCAATGCCACGATCATCAAAAAACAGTATCTGATCATCCGTGAAGCCAAGGAAGAGGCTGAACGCGCAAACAGCGCAAAATCAAGATTCCTTGCCAATATGTCCCATGAGATCAGGACGCCCATCAATACGATCATGGGTATGGATGAGATGATCCTCAGGGAATCGAAGGATCAGGATATGGCCGGTTATTCGGATTCTGTGACAGGCTACGCGCGCTCCATCAGGGGCGCATCGGAATCGCTGCTGGCGCTGGTCAATGATATCCTTGACCTGTCAAAGGCGGAATCGGGTAAGATGAACCTCGTCGAGCAGGAGTATGATACGGTCGGACTCTTAAGGGCTATCATAGTCATGATCAGGGTCAGGAGCAAGGAGAAGAACCTGGAATTCATTACCGACATAGATCCGGCCCTGCCTGTGAAATTGTTCGGTGACGATCAGAAGATCAAGCAGGTGTTGCTCAATCTTCTGACAAATGCGGTAAAATATACGAAAGAAGGTCATTTCAGGCTTTTGGTGAAGGTTCTTGAAAATGACGGTGAAGCCTGCACGATCGCTTACAGCGTAAAGGATACCGGTATCGGGATCAAGCCCGAGGATATGGGAAAACTGTTCTCGGCTTTTGAGCGGCTTGATGAACACAAGAACAGCGGTATACAGGGCACCGGTCTCGGACTTGACATCTCGAGACAGTTTGTGGAGCTTATGGGCGATAAGCTTGAAGTGGAGAGTGTTTACGGCGAAGGCTCGGATTTCCATTTTAAACTCAGACAGAAGATAGTCGATGGGGCTCCGATCGGGGAATTCAACGAAGAATACGAAGAATCCGACGAAGAATCTTATGTTCCGCTGTTTGTTGCTCCCCGTGCCAAAGTCCTTATTACCGATGATTCGGAAATGAACCTCAAGGTTATCACCGGATTGCTGAAAGGAACCCGCGTTACGATCGGAACGGCACTTTCAGGCATGCAGTGTCTGAAGATGATCGATGAAGAACACTGGGATATAGTGCTTCTTGATCATATGATGCCTGAAATGGACGGTATCGAGACCGTACACAGGATCAGGGGAAAATACAAGGATCTGCCTGTATATGCGTTGACCGCGAATGCGGCCACTAGCGGTGAGGAATACTATATTTCCGAAGGATTCGACGGGTATCTCGCAAAACCGATCGAAGGAAGAAAGCTGGAGGAAGCCATCAAGAAGCATATTCCGGAAGAATTGCTGCTGAATGATGAGGAGATAGAAGAGAACAGGAAAGAAGAAAGAGCAAGATCCGCAGGAAAACAGGGAGAAAACGGCACGGAAAACGGTGAGGTCGATACAGATTCGGATAAAGAACTGCTGCAGCAGATCAAGGAAACAGGCGTGCTCAATTCTTCGGACGGTATCAGATTCTGCGGCTCGAAATAAGGCTGTGTTTAAGCTGTGAAGGACTTCTATCATTCTATCCGGGATAAATCGGCAGAGATAGAAGAAGCATATAATCGTGAAGATTATGATTTTTCTACGATAAAAGTCCATGCATTAAAGAGCGGAGCCAGGATAATCGGCGCCGGGGAGCTCTCGTCAAGGGCGGAAAAACTCGAAGATGCAGGGAAAATACACGATACGGACTTTATAAAAGCTAACACATATGATATGCTTGAATTGTACAGATCCTATGCGGAGAAGCTGTCATTTATTGACGAAGTCAATGAATTCGAAGGCGGTGAACCTGTAGATCCCGAGATGCTGCATGATGCATATTATTCCATTGCGGAGGTTGCGGAACTCGCGGACTTCGATTCGGTCGAAATGATCCTTGAATCGCTGAAAGAATATCATCTTCCGAAAGAAGATGCCCTGCTTTGCAGGGAGATAGAGAAGAAGCTCAAAAAGCTGGACTGGGAAGGTATTGCGGAACTGATCGGAAATAAGAACATGAGGTGAAGGTATGGTTAAAGAAAATCCAAGTGTTATGATAATCGGTGAAAAGGAGTCTTTTTTGATCCTCACGCTCTGCAGAAAACTGGGTGAAGCCGGATATGATGCATTTTACGCAAAAGCGGATGTCAACAGCATTGCCGAGAAATGGGACGATGCGAAGATAATCATTTATTATCTGGATGCCCAGAACAAGCCTATGCAGGTGGTCATGCATTATCTGAAGGATAAGCTGACCGAGAGCGACAAGAGCCTGATCCTGGTCGGAGAGAGAAATGAAACCGACGAGATGAAGAAAAATATCGGAGCCAACCTGATCCAGGATGTGTTCAAAAGACCGCTGCAGACCGAAGAACTCATCAATACGCTTGATATGTATTCGAAGAGCGACAATAACGAGAGAAAGAAAAAGTCGATCCTTATCGTGGATGACGACTCTACATATCTCGGTGTGATCCGTGACTGGCTGAAGGACTATTACAAGGTTTCAATGGCCAATTCGGGCCTTCAGGCTTTAAAATGGCTAGGCAGCAATAAAGCAGATCTGATCCTTCTTGATTATGAAATGCCTGTAACCTCCGGCCCGCAGGTGCTTGAGATGCTGCGAAGTGAATCGGATACTGCAAAGATCCCGGTCTTCTTCCTGACAGGAAAGGGCGACAGAGAAAGCGTAATGCAGGTAATGGCGCTGAAGCCGGAAAATTATCTGCTCAAGACGATCTCGAAGGATCAGCTGTTGTATAAGCTGATGGAATTTTTCTCGAACGCTGGATAAAAAATGCTTGCATATAGAATATATTTGTGCTAAAATCTATCAGGTTGCGCGGATGTGCAGCCTGATACTATTATTCACGCGGCATTTTAATGGGTCCGGTGCGGATCGAAACGATCTGTCGACTTGCTTGTAAAGGTGACCGCGGAAGATTCTAACCAAACGGAGGAAAAGAAAATGAGTGTTATTTCAATGAAACAGCTCCTTGAAGCAGGTGTTCATTTCGGACATCAGACAAGACGCTGGAACCCCAAGATGGCTCCTTACATCTACACAGAGAGAAACGGTATCTACATTATCGACCTTCAGAAGTCTGTAGGCAAGGTAGATGAGGCTTATTTTGCCATCAAGAATATCGTTGCCGAAGGCGGCAAGGTTCTGTTCGTAGGAACCAAGAAGCAGGCACAGGACGCTATCAAGAGCGAGGCTGAGCGCTGCGGTATGTACTACATCAATGAGAGATGGCTCGGCGGCATGCTGACCAACTACAAGACCATCAAGACCCGTATCACCCGTCTTAAAGAGATC
>JAGCZE010000409.1 GCA_017960415.1 Lachnospiraceae bacterium | reverse complement strand
TTTGTTACTTATGGGGTGTAGCAAAAACTATATAATGTATTGGGGTTTACGAGTATTATTATAGCAACTCCGCGAATGAAGTGTGCACAAACTTCACAAAAGTTCATATACAAATTTGTGCATGTTGCACAATCTCATGCCAAACCACCCTCTTATAAAGCAAAGCAGGGAGCTGCCACAACAGGCAGCACCCCTGAATTGTAACCGTTATCACTGTATCTTCTCCCTCTCACTCTGCAGGGCGGCGGCCAGAACTTCCGCGATAAAATATACTACCGCGCATTCGTTTTCCTGCCAGATGCGCAGGCTGCGCTTGGCGGGGCAGATCAGGTAGCCCTCGGTCTTTTCCTTTGAGCGGATGCGAACCGCCATGACCGACTCAAAGCCGTGTTTTACCAATGCTTTGTAGAAGCGGGGACTGTATTTTTTTACAGGTTCTAGGGTATTCTCGGAATACATGTCGTCGCTCATGAGCTTGGATATATCACCTGCGTCCTCCTCAAAGCTTTCCTCGACAACGGATTTCATCTTCCCTTTGGCGTTGACATAGTACATATCCTGTATCTGCAGGTTTTCAACCACCTGAGGCATTATCACCTGAAGCTTGTTCCTAAAGCCCGTGACTGAGTCAAGCTGGTCCTTCAGGCTGCGCATTTCAGTATATACACCGTGACGCGCGATCTTCCGGATCTCAATATCCCGGTGTTTTTCTTCCTCATAGACGGTATAGCAGTTTCGTCCCCTGCTTTTGCCCAGATACAGCATCTTATCGATCATTCCGAACAGATCGGTAAAATTGTCCGCATCGGTCGGAAATGTTGCGCATCCCGATGTTCCCGTTACGAATGCCGCTCCGTTCTCGAACTGGACACTCATCCTGAGTGCGTTGGAATGTCCGTACAATCTGTCAAAGAACTCTATTTTGTCATGCAGCTCCGTATTTTTTAAATCGACCAAAAGCAGCTCATCACCGCCGAAACGCCCTGCCACGCCGTTTCCGTCCAGGAATTCGGCGAGTCCCTTCGATACCGACGCGAGAACCCTGTCTCCGGCGCTGTGGCCGAAGCTGTCATTAATGAACTTGAAATTGTCCAGATCGAGTATCGTAAATGTAAACGGCGTTTTGCTCTCTACGAGCGACTGAACGAATTTTATCGCGTATGCACGGTTCAAAATGCCTGTCAGCGGATCAAGTATCTCATCAAGACCGATATCATCGATAATTCCGTCAAAAAAGCTGTATTTACGAAGCTTCTCGATCGAATACATGACCTGTGAGCCATCCATCTTGTTCTGACGGCGGATAACGTCGGTTATATCGACAAAGCTGCCTACCAGGCCGACTATCTCATTGCCCTCGTACAGAGGACGTTTTGAGGCTATGATATCTCTTTCCTCGCCACGTATCATGCACTTGCCCAGCACCTTGTAGGTACTCTCACCCGCAAGTACTCGGAGCTCATCCTGTCTGAAAGGCTCGGGATCGCTGTGCCATCCCATTTCCTCATCATTCTTGCCGACCAGCACATCAGCGGAATCAAAACCGTAAAAATCCAGAAAGCTCTGATTGACGCCCAGGAAACGGCGGTCCTTATCTTTCCAGAATACACAGTCCTGTGACGTATTGATGATGCTGTCGAACAACTCAACCGTCATTTTCATAGTTTTTACACCTCAAAAAAACTTCATGCTTCGAACAGAGCCTCAAACTCATCCCTTCCGATGCGTTCCTTCTCGATCAGCAATGCGGCGCTCTTGTGGAGAACATCTATATTCTCGCGCAGGATGCGCAGCGCCTCGGCATAGCACTCGTCAATGATCTTCTTGACTTCATCGTCTATACGGTTGGTCACATTCTCGCTGAATGACCTTGTATGCGCCAGATCGCGGCCAATGAAGACTTCATCGTCATCATGCTCGTAATTCACCAGACCGACACTGTCTGAAAATCCGTAACGCGTAACCATACTGCGTGCACGCCCGGTGGCATTCTTGATATCCTGTGATGCGCCTGTCGTGATATCTTCGAAAATGATGGATTCCGCGGCACGTCCGCCCAGATCCACAATGATCTGCTGCCTCATATGCCCCTTGGTATCAAACATCTCATCCTTGTCGGGAAGCGGCATCGTGTAACCTGCCGCACCGCCTGTGGGAATGACAGATACCGTATAAACAGGCCCCATATCGGGAAGCAGGTGGAACAGGATCGCATGCCCGGATTCATGGTAAGCCGTGATCTTCTTTTCCTTTTCGGAAATGATATGGCTTTTGCGCTCGGTACCGATCCCGACCTTGATGAAGCTCTTCTTGATATCTTCATCGATGATGTACTGCCTGTTGTTCCTTGCCGCAACGATCGCGGCCTCATTCATCAGGTTCTCAAGATCTGCTCCGGTAAAGCCTGCCGTAGTCTGGGCGATCTGCTTCAAGTTAACATTCTCGGCCAGCGGCTTGTCTTTTACATGAACCTTCAGTATATCCTCACGTCCCTGTACGTCGGGGCGCCCGACAACTATCTTGCGGTCAAACCGGCCGGGTCTGAGTATTGCCGGATCAAGTATGTCAACGCGGTTGGTAGCGGCGAGTACTATGATGCCCTCATTTACGCCGAAACCGTCCATCTCTACGAGCAGCTGGTTCAGGGTCTGTTCTCTCTCGTCGTGTCCGCCGCCCATACCGGTACCTCTGCGGCGTGCCACCGCATCGATCTCGTCAATGAAGACGATGCACGGAAGATTGTGCTTAGCATCCTCGAACAGATCCCTTACACGCGATGCACCGACACCGACGAACATCTCAACGAAATCCGATCCGGAAATGGAGAAGAACGGTACACCTGCCTCACCGGCGATAGCTTTTGCAAGCAGTGTCTTACCGGTTCCGGGAGGGCCCTCGAGCAGGACACCCTTCGGGATCCTTGCGCCAACCTTCGTATATTTGCCGGGATTCTTCAGGAAATCGACTATCTCTGCCAGATCTTCCTTTTCTTCCTTAAGACCCGCTACCGAGGCAAAGCTGAACTTTTTCGACATATCGGTCGCCATTCTGGCTCTCGATTTGCCGAAGTTCATAACCTTGTTGTTCGCACCGCCGCCGGCCCCGCCTGTCATCATCGAGAACATGACAACAAAGATCAAGAGCAGTACAATGTACGGGAGTACGGAAGTCAGGAACCAGTTGGGCTTGCTGACCTTGTACATGATGTAGGGGATATTGAACTCCCTTGCCACCTTCTCTATCTCGGTAACATCCGAGCAATAGAACTGGCCGTACTTGCCGCTTGTCAGCAGCAGATTGATGCTTCCGTTGGGCACCTCTTCATAAGGCGTGATCTCAACCCTTGCGATCTTGCCGTTCGCTGCCTCGTTGTAAAACTGAGTGAAGCTGTAGCTTTCTTTTCCGGATCCCAGG
>JAGCZE010000408.1 GCA_017960415.1 Lachnospiraceae bacterium | reverse complement strand
ATAATCGTCACGGCTCGTATCGACAGTGATCTTTATCATATCATTGGCTGCAACCACCACGCTCCTCATATTCAGCGAATGAGGACAGATCGGAGTAATGACCATCAGTTCCGCTTCGGGTGTAACAATGGGCCCGCCGGCCGAAAGATTGTAACCGGTGGAGCCTGTCGGAGTGGAAATGATTATCCCGTCACCGAAATAAGTATTGACCAATGCATCATTTACAAATGCACGTGTGGAGATCATCCTTGAAAAACCGAGACGACTGATGACCACATCATTGAGTGCCGTATATTCACGTCCGAGCATTTCGCCGTTACGCATGATCCCGGCAGTGATCATCATCCTGGCTTCAAGCAGGTAATCTCCTCCGATCAAGAGGTCAACTGCGCGCGCGATGTCATCCTTTTCAACGGAAGACATGAAACCCAGATGCCCGAGATTGATCCCGAGTATCGGAATGTCCCTTCCGTCAAGCAGCCTCGAGGTACTGATAATGGTACCGTCGCCGCCCAATACGATACAGCAGTCATAATCACCATCCGGATCGGAACCGGCGCTTGCGCCGCGGTCCGAAATGAGTTTAATCAGATCATTGGTGACTTTCAGGTCCCGGTCTTTATTCCGGTTTGTGACAACCAAAAATCTTTTCATAAGGAATTATGTGCCTCCGTAACAACATCTGAAATAAGTTTTCTTTCTGAATCAGTTATTGATTTGCCCCAAATCGGAGAAATATATTCTCCGTTGTTAAAAAACATGTATGCAAGATATTCTATATTGCCTTCGGGCCCTTTAATCGGCGAATAATCCAGGTCGATCATGTTGAATCCCAATGAGCATGCATAAGAGATAACATTTTCGATCACCTGCTTATGTACCGCGGGATCTCTTACAACGCCTTTCTTTCCGACCTGTTCCCTGCCTGCCTCAAATTGAGGCTTGATAAGGACTACGATACGTGAACCGTCTTTCATCAAGGCACTCACCGGCTCAAGTACTTTGAGCAATGAGATGAACGCAACATCGATCGAAACAAAATCAACCTGTTCTCCGATATCATCGGGAGTAACATATCTGATATTTGTCTGTTCCATAGAAACAACCCGCTCGTCGCTGCGTAATTTCCATGCGAGCTGATTGGTGCCGGAATCAATGGCAAATACCTTTGTTGCGCCATTCTGAAGCATACAGTCCGTAAATCCGCCGGTAGATGAACCGACATCCATACAGACCATATCATCAAGAGTTATCCCGTGTTTTTCGATCATCTTCTCAAGCTTGTAACCGCCGCGGCTCACATATTTCATCGACATTCCCTTAAGTTCTATGGAAACATCGTCTTTAAACATCGAACCGGCCTTATCTTCGCGCTGTCCGTCAACGAACACACACCCGGCCATGATAATGGCCTTGGCTTTTTCGCGGGAATCGGCAAGCCTGCGGTTTACCAGAAGTACATCAAGTCTTTCTTTCGCCATAGATTATTTGATCTGCCCTTCGACAACCTTTGAAACACTTGCTAAACATTCGTCGATCTTGGAAACATCCCTGCCGCCGGCCTGGGCCATATTGGGTCTTCCTCCGCCGCCTCCGGCTACAATAGGAGCTACTTCCTTGATCAGGTTTCCGGCATGCGCGCCTCTTGCCATTGCGCCGTCGGTAGCCATAGCCAGAAGGTTTACCTTGTCGCCGAACGCAGATGCGATAAATACCACACCGTCTCCGATCTCGTTCTTTAACTGGTCGCCGAGATTGCGGAGCCCGTTCATATCAACATCTTCAACCTTGACTGCTATAAGTTTAACGCCCTTTATTTCAACAGCATTTGAACCGCTGTTTGAAAGTGAAGCGTTGGCAAGCTTGGATTTAAGCTTCTCGTTTTCACTTGAGAGAGCCTTGATCTCGTCCTGCATCTGCGAGATCCTGCGAATGAGGTTGGCGGGTTCTGTCTTGGCTGCCTTTGCAGCCTCTGCCAGCTCCTCTTCGAGCTTTTTATAATATTCTGTTACGGCATTGCCGGTTATTGCCTCGATACGTCTCGTACCTGCGGCAATTCCGGACTCCGAAAGTATCTTAAATGACCTGATGGCACCTGTATTGGCAACATGGGTACCGCCGCACAGTTCCTTGGAAAAGTCTCCCATATTTACGACACGTACCGTATCACCGTATTTTTCTCCGAACAGCGCCATCGCACCGGTTTTCTTCGCTTCCTCGATGCTCATGATATCGGTTCTTACAGGAAGATCCTCGGCTATCTTGCTGTTTACGATCTCTTCTACCCTGCTCAGCTCTTCGGCTGTCATTGCCTTGCCGTAAGAGAAGTCAAATCTCGTACGCTCGGTATCCTGGTATGAACCCTGCTGATGAGCTTCATTGCCGAGCACTTCACGAAGAGCCGCCTGCATAAGGTGGGTTGCCGAATGGTTGCGGCAGGTGCCGGCACGTTTTTCCGCATCAACCTTCAGAGAAGCCTTCTGGCCCTTCGAGATCGATCCGGATTCAACGGTTCCGGTATGGCCGATACGTCCGCCGGGCAGCTTGACAGTCTCTTCAACCTTCAATGTACCGGTAGAAGTTACGATCACGCCGGTATCGCCCTTTTGACCGCCCATTGTTGCATAGAACGGAGTCTGTGCGGTGATGACGGTAGCCTTTGTACCCTGGGAGACACTGTCAACGATCGCATTTTCATCGGCGATCGCCAATATATCCTGTTCTGCGCTCAGATGATCGTATCCGATAAATTCACTTGTGATCGAAGAATCGAGATCATCAAATACATCGGTAGTATTCTTCTGGGCAAATGCGCTTCCGGCACGGGCTGTCTGCTTCTGCTGTTCCATAGCGGCCTTAAAGCCTTCTTCGTCAACATTTAAGCCTTCTTCACCCGCCATCTCGACTGTGAGCTCCAGCGGGAATCCGAATGTATCGTACAGATAGAACGCATCCTTGCCCTCGATGGTCTTGGCGCCGGCATTCACGGTGCGATCAAGGATCTTCTTGTATTCCTTCATTCCGTTTTCAAGAGTACTCTCGAAACGTTCGATCTCCTTTTCAAGCT
>JAGCZE010000037.1 GCA_017960415.1 Lachnospiraceae bacterium | reverse complement strand
TACATTCCCCAGAGGTTGAGGGAGTGTGGGGTAACGGAGTAAATTAACAGGTGAGCCAAGGGGACGGGGTTATGGGGTCAAATTTTTCAATATTGACCCCATAACCCCGTGCCCGTGGCTCACCGCCATCTTACCAAAGTTTTTTAACCTATGCTCTCATCCCACAGCTTGACCTGGTTTCTGCCGTTGTGCTTTGCAAAATACAGGGCTTTGTCGGCGTGCTCGATCAGATCGAGACGCTCCATCTTTGCGGGATCCCAGATAGAAACACCTAGACTTATGGTGACGGAAACAAGCTGTACACTGGTTCCTTCATTGTAAGCAAGCGTCGAGGTTTCGACAGACCGGCGAACCTTCTCGGCAGTATTCATGACAAGCTCTTCATTATTGGAATTCATAAGGATCACGAACTCCTCACCGCCGTAGCGGCAGGGAACACCCAGATCACCGGCCACACGCTTCATGACGCCCGCGATCTGCTTGAGTACCTTGTCACCGAACTGATGCCCGTAGGTATCGTTGAAATTCTTGAAATGATCGACGTCGATCATGATAGCCGACAGATGAGGATTCTCCTCACCGGTCTTGTCAACAATAAGGTTGTCGAGATAGGAACGGCCGTAGATGCCCGTAAGTCCGTCCGTGATAGCCTTGTGGTACAGACGCGCATTTTCGATAGGCGCGCCGGCCTGATTGGCGATAAAGCCCATGGCCTCGATATATTCGTCGCTGAAGATCTGGCGTACCAGACGGCTGTCCAGATAGATGATACCGAACAGATTGCCGCGCACGAACATCGGCATCGTCATTACCGACTTGATACCGTAACGAACCATGACGGAATAATGTTTGCGGTATTCATCCGACTGCATATCATTGATGATGATAGGCTTGCGGCTCTTCTCCACTTCTTTCAGCATCCATTCGTAGGTATTACCGTCGAAATTACCGAGATTGTAAACCGAAGCAACGTACAGGACCTTCTCGCCGGTCTCGGGATAGAGGAAGAGGATGCCTCGCTCGGCACCGACCATCTCAACTGCATCCTGCAGGATCTTGCGCTGTAGCTCGTCGAGCTCAAGGGTTGAGGTGAGGCGCTCACCCAGACGAAGGAGCGTATTGGCCTTCCTGTCTACATTCATGCGGTTGCGCTGCGCGGCAATGCTCTTCATCAGCGAATTGTCGCGGAAGGATTCGTGATATCTCTCATCTATGATCGCTTCACATTCTTTTGCATGGTAAACAGAGTTAATGTTGGTAAAGGTCATGTATGCTTCGAAAATCTGGAAGCGGGCCTCATTGACACGATGTTTCGAATGCAGATATCTGCCGTATTCGAATTCGAGCATCGCACACTCGTAATTGTAATGTACATCCGAAACCAGCTCTATGCCGGCAGGGAACTCCTTCTCGGCGATCACGAGCCTGTTGGAAGCAACTGCATAAGCACCCCAGGCACGCTTGATCGTAATACGGGAATTCGGTATGTGGGAACAGAGACTTTCGGCTGTCTCACAGATAACACGTATATTGTTCATCTCAGTCTGGACATTGCTTGCAGACATGGAATTCATGTTCGACTGAAGATCGCGGACCATGGCAAGAGCCAGATAAGGATATATCGGCGCAAGGTAAACCAGCGAGAGTGAATTATCGTCGATAAGCTTCTTTGCCTTGGTAAATATGTCTACGGCTTCACGGTACTTGCCGAGTTCATACAGAAGCTTGCCGAATGCCAGATCGTAACATGCGGTGGCATAAGGAAAATCAAGCATTTCAACCACTTCTTTGCAACTCTTCGAGGTTGACTCGGCAAGAGGGTAATTGCCGAGCTGGGTGTAGCATTCAACGAGTATCGCAAGCACCTTGGCCTTTGAAAAATGATCGCCGAGGCGTTCACTGATGGAAAGGCTCTCATTGGCAGTCTTGACACATTCTTCGTAATTGCCGTACATAAGCAGCGAGTACAGCATGAATACAAGGTTGTTGTTATATTCCCAAAGATCGCCTATTGACTTGAAAGCGTCAGCAGCTTCTTTGAAAAGCTTGATACTTTTTTCGAGATCGCTGACGGTCTGGGATGTGAAGCCGCTAAAAAGCAGGCTCCTTGCCTGACCGTATCTGTCGGACAGATCCTTGCGGAGCTTGGAAGCCGCGCCCTGCATGGCCAGGACATTCTTGACATCACCCTGGAGCATGTAGTAGATCGATATTACGGATGCGGCCAAAGCAAGCTGAACTGACGCACCGAAGGTCTTTCTGGCGTAAGCATAGAGCTTGAGAGCCGTGAAGACAAAGCGCTTGACATCCGAATAAGCATAGGTCCAGCACAGAGTTTCGTAAATGGAAACTATGAGGTTCGCCGAAGGATCCGTAACCTGCTTGGGTTCAAGGCCTGTGAGGTCTTTGGTAAAACGCATGGACAAATATGTTTTGAGTGAAAGTATATTCTGGGCAAGGCCGTAACGCCTGCCTCCGGCAGGAAAATGAACGCCGAGTTCCTTCAGCGCATCGATCAGATACGACTCGCAGTCCTTAAACTTGCTCTGCCTGTAAAAACCCAAAGCGATACGGTGCAGGAGCTGAGCCTTGATCGTGGAATCCGTCATGAGCGGAAGCAGATCCCTGGCAGCTTCGATCGCATTGTCATAATGACCGGAGATCAGGTTGAGCTCTACCATTGCCTTCTTGGAGGACAGCCATATGTCCTTGTTGCTTTCATAAGGGAACAATTCAAGAGCCTTGTCGTAGTACTTAATGGCATCCTCATGGGCGCCGGTAGCGTAAGCCTTTGTGGCCGCCTGCAGGATATACTGGCGGATATCGCTTTCGGATCCGGCTTTGATATAATGATAAACAAGTTCGAAAATGATCCTGTCGATCTCGGGGTAAATAAGTTCAAGTCCTTTTGCGATCCTGAGATG
>JAGCZE010000407.1 GCA_017960415.1 Lachnospiraceae bacterium | reverse complement strand
GACGCATACAGCAC
This sequence comes from Lachnospiraceae bacterium, assembly GCA_017960415.1. The sequence continues at coordinate 2,796 of JAGCZE010000407.1, read as the reverse complement.
CGCCTCTTCATCAGGAGACGCATCTACAGTCTGGTAGCCTTCTTTGTTCTTCGAAAGCCCCAAAACACCCATCGTAAATGCTGTTATCGCAACCGCAAACGCGATCACGAACAATATCATCCTGATCACCTGTTTTTTATCTTTAAAAATTCCCTTTTTTTCCATGTTTCCGCTGATTCCTTTACACCCTGTTCTTTAAACTTCCCTGCCGGATCAAGAACAAGTATCCATACACAATTTTCAATTTTACTCTTCCGGCACATTAATGCTCCTACCCATTTACATTATTTTACCACATTTTTCTGATGATAACAATGAGGCTGTAGCACTATAAAAAGAGCTCTGGAAACAGATTCAAAAAACAATATGCACAAGCGGCTGAAATTCTTATTCGGTGTGAGAAAGCACTTTTGCAAAAATCGCTACTGTCTGAGCCGTAGGCGAGTTTAGCGATTTTTGCAAATGAGAGTGCTTTCGAACAGCGGATATAGAATTTCGCCGCGCGGAATCCGTTTTTGAATCTGTTTTCAGAGCAATTTTATAGGGCGACAGCCCCATTGTACTACAGCTGTTTATATCCAATTACTTATTATCGCCGAATCTGATCGCCTTGTATTTCTCGATCTCTGCGGGGCTGCCGAATACCATGTGGCCGTTGCCGAGATCTGTCAGCTCGGGCTGTGCGCTTGAGTAGTCATGCATCGAAGGATCGTAGATCAGAAGCTTCTTCGACTTCTCAATGATCGGATCGGGTACCGGTATCGCCGAAATCAGCGATTTTGTATAAGGATGCAGAGGATATGCGAACAGTTCCTCAGACTCCGCGATCTCCATGATCCTGCCCTTGTAAATAACAACGATACGGTCGCTGATGAAACGAACGATCGAAAGGTCATGAGCTATAAACAGGTATGTAAGGTCTCTCTCCTTCTGAAATTTCTTCAGAAGGTTAAGGACCTGCGCACGGATCGATACATCAAGTGCCGAAATAGGCTCATCGGCAATGATGAAATCGGGTTCCATAACTATCGAACGTGCAAGTCCTACACGCTGACGCTGTCCGCCGGAGAACTCGTGAGGATAACGTGTCAGATGCTCAGGCAGAAGTCCTACTTCCTTTGTGATCTGCTCAACCTTGGCAATTCTCTCCTTCTCATCCTTAAACAGATGGAAGTTGTAAAGACCTTCGGAAATAATATATTCGATGGTGGCACGCTCATTCAGCGAAGCGGAAGGATCCTGGAAGATCATCTGGATACGTCTTACGACTTCACGGTCCTCCTTACGTGAGAGCTTGCCTGAAATACGCTTTCCCTTATACAGGATCTCACCTGCGGAGCAGGGATTGATCCTGACGATGGCACGGCCGATAGTGGTCTTGCCGGAACCCGACTCGCCTACAAGCGAAAGGGTCTCGCCTTTGTAAATATCAAAGCTTACATTGTCTACTGCCTTAAATGCTTTCTTGCCTTTATTGAAGACGACATCAAGATTCTTGATGGACAGTATTACTTCTTTGTTCTGATCAGCCATTTGATGCCTCCTCACTAAAATCTACATAGCTTGCAAGCATCTTCTCATGCAGATTTTGAATATTTTCGGGTGCCTCGGTCTTCGGAGCTCTCGGATCCAAAAGCCAGGTCTTTGCATAATGCGTATCGCTGACCTTGAATACAGGCGGTTCCTTGACAAGATCAATAGCCATCGCATAGCTGTTACGGGGTGCAAAAGCATCTCCGACGATCTTGTTGTACAATGAAGGCGGCGTTCCGGGTATCGAGAAGAGCTCGGTACCTTTCTCTGCCAGCTGGGGCAGTGAAGAAAGCAATGCCCATGTATAGGGATGCTTCGGATCGTAGAATATCTCTTCTACGGTACCTACCTCAACGATCTGTCCGCCGTAGATAACCGCTACACGCTCGGCAACATTGGCAACAACGCCAAGGTCGTGAGTAATATAAACTGTCGTAAATCCGAGTTCCTTCTGCAGATCCTTGATCAGTCTGATGATCTGTGCCTGGATAGTAACATCCAGAGCGGTCGTAGGCTCATCGCAGATAAGGATCTTGGGCTGACATGAAAGTGCGATCGCAATAACGATACGCTGTCTCATACCGCCCGAATATTCGAAGGGATAATCGTCAAATCTCTTCTCGGGGTCGGGGATACCAACCTTGCCCATGATATCGATGGTTCTCTGACGAGCCTCAGCCTGAGTACACTGCTGATGCTTCATGATAACCGTCATGATCTGCTTTCCTATGGTGATGACAGGGTTCAGACTTGTCATGGGATCCTGGAATACGGTAGCGATCCTGCGTCCGCGGATCTGCTGCCAGTCTTTGGTATATTTAACCTTGGCACAGTCAAGGATCGCATATCCGTGAAGAGTCTTTGTTGCTTCATCATACTCTCTGAATTCAACCCTGAATGCAACGGTTTCAAATATTCTGTTTCTTACCGTAGGATCAAACAGGTCTTCTCCGATCAGCATGGCCTTCTTAAATGCACGGTTCAGCTTAAACATAAACAGGATCTTATCCTTGGTCGGATAACGTCCGATGGAAAGGATGATCTCACGTGCTATCTCAATATTTCTTTTTACAACAGCATCCGAAAGACCGTTGATATTGCCTTCCTTATCGGGTTGGGCAATCTTTGCTTCACGCTGGGATGTAAGCTGTGCGATCTGCTCTCTCTTGCTGTTGAGCACAGCCGTATCGGCCTGTGCCTGTGCTTTTCTTGTCTTTAACAGCTGCTCTTGATCTGCCTTGATCTTCTTTAATTCATCCTGAT
>JAGCZE010000406.1 GCA_017960415.1 Lachnospiraceae bacterium | reverse complement strand
ATCAGGTCGGATCCTTGCTGACGGTATCGTTATCTGCAAAGCCGGTCATCTATTTGCCGGAAAGATCGGATATATGCCTCAGCAGCAGGCGTTCTCTCCCGGGTTTTCAGCAGAACAGTTTATGTTCTATATCGCATCTCTTCAGAAGATGGATAAAAAAGAGGCTTCAGAGCGGATCAGCGGTTTGCTGGAAAAAGTCGGACTTTATAATGATCGCAAAATGCCGGTCGGAAGCTTTTCGGGAGGAATGCGTCAAAGACTGCTTTTCGCACAGTCCCTTATCAGTGATCCCGAGATACTGATACTGGACGAACCATCTGCAGGGCTGGATCCCAAACAGCGCATCATCATGCGGAATCTGATAGGTTCTCTGTCAGTCAACAAGATCATTATTATCTCCACGCACATCGTTTCGGATGTTGACTGTATAGCAAACAGATTCTTTCTTCTTTCCGAAGGAAATATCGTATCTTCGGGTACATATTCCGAACTGACCGGTGAGATCAGCGATCGAATTTGGACAGCGCAGGTTCCCAAAAACGATCTTGACTGTCTGACACAATACGGAACGGTTTGCAATATCCAGCGCTCCGCAGGGGACATGTATCTGGTAAAGATACTGTCCGAAACTCCGCCGCCGTATCCCAACAGTGCTGCGATCCCTAACCTTGAAGATGTTTATTTATCCTATTTCGGAGATCGGTTATGACTTACGAACTCAAAAAGATTTTTTTCTCAAGGCCGATAATCATCATGTTTTTCTGCCTTATCGCTGCAAACGCAGCAGCATTTTACGGAAAGTGCACAGCCGATATCAACAGATACACTCTTTCTGACATTATGCAGAAATATGAAAACGTTGACATTCTTGAAAACGAAATTGCTGTTCTTGATGAGAAGGCTGATGAATGGTGGATAAACTTTACCGATCCGGATCCGGGATTTGAATTGATTACCGAAGACATTTATTCCGAACTGGCAGTAGATCGGTATATACTGGAACGGGCTAACGAAGTCGGAAGTTATGATACTTTTCTTCGTGAAAAGATATCTGAGATAAAGGCCAGACTGAGAACGGGATTTGCCGGAGATCCTGGCGATTATTCATATAAGGCGCAGGAGAATGTATTAAGCAGATATGATGCACTTGTCGGACTGAAACCGGAGATCGGTTTTTTTGACCATATATCAACTTTTGCAGACTGGTCAATAACCGATCTGATCCTGCTGATCTTTGTTCTGACAGCAGGGATACTTCTCTTTTCAGAGGAAAAGCGATCCGGCATAATGCTTCTTCTCCGCCCGACTGCTAACGGCAGGGGAATCCTGTTTGCCAAAAAAGTATTGGCACTCTCTGCTTTCACTCTGGCTGTTTTTATGATCCTTTACGCTTCGGACATAATAGTCCTGTACGGCCTTTTCGGGTCGGAAGGACTGTCTGCGCCCATTCAGAGCGTACCGGGCTTTATGTCCTGCACCATACCTTTCACGGTTATCGGATTTTTGATATTTCATTTGCTCGGGAAACTGATCTGGACTGCTGCTATCGCATCCCTGACCGTCATGATCTGCACCATTATATCCAATCCCGCCGGTGTCGGTGCCGTAAGCGCAGTTCTGTTTGCGGGATCATATTTCCTGGGCTTATCCAATAACTTATGGATACGCAGTCTGTCACTGATCAGGCTTTCAAATCCGGCAGGACGGCTCCGTCAGTGTCTTATGTTGAATCTATTGGGATACCCTATAACTGAAAATGCCGCTTTTTTCCTGATCTCCGCATTGATCATCCTTATATCGGCCTTTTCCGGAGGCATGGTATTCGCACATAAGGATACGGCAGCAAAGGCATTGTCATGGTCTTTTTCCCTGCCTAAAGGACGTTATACCAATATGCTTCGCCATGAGGCGTTTAAGCTCCTGATCAGTCAGAAAGCATTGTTGCTGCTCCTGGCATTTACAGTCATTCAGCTCGTCATCTGCAGCAGAACATATACGTATATTTCGTCATACGAGTACCGTTTTCAGGAGTACTCGGCGGTGCTTTCCGGTTTTCCGTCCGATGAAAAGGACTCATATATACGGTCCGAACAGGCTCGTTTTGAGGAATTGCACAGTCAGATAAATTTTTATCGTTCAATAGCCGAAGATCCTGCTCTTGCAGGCATTCTGACAGCTGAACTGGAAGCTCAGCTTCAGGACGAGAAGCCGTTTACCGAAGCCGTGGAAATATACACTTCGCTCAGGCCGGGAAATGAATATGTTCATCCCACCGGATATGAGAAGCTCTTTAATCCGGACGGAAAGAAAAGGGATCTGCTAAGTCTCTTGATCATGCAGCTTTTCATGGTCCTCTCTTTGTCGGGGATATTTGTCATTGAAAAGGAAACCGGCGTAGTTGTTCTCCAGACATGCCTTCACGCAAAGGAAGCGGTACGCGGGCGAAAGCTTCTGCTGGCACTTTTGTCAGCCTGCGCGGCAGTTACCGTTGCATTTCTTCCGAGGATACTGCTGATCACGGATAAGTTCGGACTGTCTCTGTTTTCGGCACCGGCCGGGAGTCTGTCCATATTTGCAGAACTGCCCCAGGCAGTAAAGATATGGCATGTATTTGTCTTGTACTGGGTGACAAGGCTGTTCATTGCGGCGGCTGATGCGCTGATAATACTGCGCATTTCCAAAAAGACGGAGTCCCTGTCGGCAGCGGTGCTTATCAATTCCGCGATACTGGTTCTTCCGGTTGGAGCTATGCTCATAGCACTATAGGCACACAAAGCTAATTCTTCAAACAGCACAGCGATACAACATATACCCCGTTCTCCATTCGGTATGCCACCCTGTTTTTCGTTACCACCATCAGAAAGTCGGGTTTACCGGTCTTTTCTTCGTCTATATCCTTCGCTATCTTGATCATCAGGTTATTTTTGTAAGATTCCCAATCGAAAAGGAGCCGCCAAAGCGACTCCTTTTCGTATTATTTTGGAGTATATCAAATATAGCCTATTCGTTTTTAATCGTATACTCCGTGTATTCAACAAAAGACTCGCTAACAGTACAAACTGTCAGATTCAACGTAAAGCTCTTTGTTCATATATGCCAATACAAACATTTTCCTACAACAACCCTTTATTTATCACCAACTATGACAAATAGCTCTATCCAAACTAAAACTATTTCCCGAATAGCTGCTTACAAATACGTAGGTTGTTCAATTATAAACTCCTGTTTCAACTCCATATGTCGGATTCATTAATGAAATATACCCGATTACTGCATTAACT
>JAGCZE010000405.1 GCA_017960415.1 Lachnospiraceae bacterium | reverse complement strand
ACAAACAGTCGAATTCAATATTAAGCACGATCTAAAGTATGCGATACTCGGGCTCGGAGCGCCGGGCGTCGGCAAATCACAGATCATCAGACAGATTGGGAAGAAATTCGGATATAAGGTGATCGATCTGCGTCTGGCGCAGATGTCGGAAGTTGAGATCGGAGGCCTGATTTATCCGAATGAGGACCGGACCAAAACACGCTGGTTATCACCGGAGGTTCTGCCTGATGAGGAAAGGGACGGTAAAAATACCATACTGCTTCTGGATGAGATCACGTCGTGTCCCAAGAGAGTTCAGGTGGCGGCTTATCAGCTGATATTGGACAGAAGGGTTGGCCAGTATACGCTGCCGGAAGGAACGTTTGTCATAGGACTCGGAAACCGTGAAGATGACGACGGTGTATATATCAGGCTTGCGGGGCCTTTGGCGGACAGATTTGAGATCCATTATATCGATGTTGATTTTAAGGTTTGGAAGGAAGACTTTGCTATTCCTTACAAGGTTCATCCTTATGTCATAAGATACCTGAACTTCAAGCCTTCCGCGCTCCACACCCAGAATGTCGATCCGGAAAGCATGATATTTGCGACTCCGCGTTCATGGGAGAGAGTAAGCGATATCCTGAAAAAAGACCAGAACCTGGAAAATAAGGTTGTTGCAGACAAGATAGCCGGTAATATCGGTACTGTTGAAGCGGCCCAATTCGTCAGATTCATTCATGATACCGAGGGGACCGTAACTGCGGATGAGTTTCTTGAAGGGAACGTGAGTGTACCTGCCGATCCTTCGGAGGTTGCTATCCTTACGAATGCACTTGCGGAAAAACTGGGATTTCTGCGTGATATGAGTACAGTCTCGCAGCTGACTCCGGAACAGCTCAAACTGTGCAGAAAGGTCATTTCTTCCATGTTCCGTCTCGGCGCCGCGGAATATACGATAGTCGGGATGCGTGATCTGCTTGAGATCAACCGCGTTATCATAAAGCAGATATTTTTGGAAACCGATGATCCGAGGGCGGAAGAATTTATTCGCGAAAATGCATATATGCTGGGACTGAATTGAGGACATAAAAATCAGATGATCTGTCGGACCTTTATTGCGCTATAAAAACAACTGTGTTATGATTAATGGTTAGATGGATTTATCCTCAAATAACAGATTTAAGGTAGAACGAAAATGAGTAATGTAAGAAAAGTTGTCAGAATGATGAAGATGAGTTTTGTGGCATGTTTATTGTTGATCTCCATCATGATATTGGGCGGATGTGCCATGAGAGTAACGGATACCGATCAGAACGCCGGATCGGCAACGGGACAGGAAATCAATAATGAGGAAAGCATGTCGGAATATATAGTTGGGCAGGATACAGACAGCGTTAGGGCTACATCCGGAACTGATACGACTCAGGAAGAAGGAGTGAACTCTTCGGGGTCCGGTGAAGCAGTCGCAGGCGATACGGCAGTATCGGGTGAAGGAACAACAGATGAAAGTTCGGATTCGGGTGAGGAAACCGAGCCGGCTGAACCCGAAGAAGAAAAGCCCCGGTATACAGTCGTCTTTGACCCCGGACATGGCGGCAACTGGTACGGTGCCTGCTATATAGGACTGTATGAAAAGGATATCACACTGAAGGTTGCAAAGTATGCCAGAGATTATCTTCTGGAAAATTATGACAATATTGAAGTATATCTGACCAGGGAAGGTGATGAACCTCTCAGCAGGGATCTGAAAACGGATCTGACTATGAGATGCGATCTTGCAGCCGAAGTCGGCGCAACCTGTCTCGTAAGCATTCATTTTAACGCTACGGATGCTCATACCTTCAGCGGCGCCGAGGTTTGGTGCTCAAGAAGAGCCAATGTTCATGACCAGACTTTCGCACTCGGAGAATGCATCATGAAGGAGCTTGTTGCCCTGGGTATCCAGGAAAGGTCAGTTACCTCGAGAAAAAGCAACGACAGCTATGATGAAAACGGACGTGCGCTTGATTATTATGCTATAAACCGCTATTGCGCAGCACGCAATATTCCCGGCATCATTGTGGAACAATGCTTTATGGACAGCGAGCACGATCAGCAGTATATCACATCGGAAGAAGGTTTGAAGAGCCTCGGAGAAGCCAATGCAATAGGAGTTGCGGCATATTTTGATATTCTGACCGAACGCGCAAAAGCGGAAAAAGCAGCACAGGAAGCAGCTTCTGCAAGCGGAGAGAGCCTTGAAGAAGGTTCATCGGGTTCAGGTGAGGCATCAGGCTCGGGCAGCGGCAATACGGCTACAGGAGCCCCGGCATCAGGTTCGGGCAGCGCTGCGACAACGGAATAATTACGATTGTTAACGGCTTCGAAATATGATATATTTATGATGGGCTGTTAGTTTGGAGGTAAAAAATATGAAAAAAAGATTACTCGCATATATTCTGATATTTACGATGATCCTGAGCGTTTCGGCGGGATGCAGGAAAACGGCTCCCGATCCGGAAACCGGTACTCAGGCGAATATCAATGAAACCCTGACGCAGGCACCGGATGACGGTCAGGACGGGAAAAAAGACGATGTT
>JAGCZE010000404.1 GCA_017960415.1 Lachnospiraceae bacterium | reverse complement strand
TCCCCTCGAAGGGAAGGCTTTTTTTCAACCGTTGCCTTCGCCTCAAGGGGAAGGCTTTTTTCAATTACTGCCTTCCTTTCTCGGAATGTCTTTCAATCACTGCCTTCACCTCAAAGGGAAGGCTTTTTTCAACCGTTGCCTTCCCCTTGAGGGGAAGGTGTCTGCTACGCAGACGGATGAGGTGTTTCCATCACTCCGCCGTCTTCATCGCTTCGATAGCCGAAATCTTCGTAGCCCTTACAGCAGGGAAGAATCCCGAAAGAATACCTACGAGCATCGCAAATGCCGCTCCCGCGAAAGGCAGCCACAACGGTATATAAGACAGTGCCTGACCCGTAGTATCGCCGCCTACACCGAGAAAACCCGACATTAGCGAAGCACCGTATTTATTGATAAAAGTCGAAGCAAGATAACTCAGGCCGATTCCGACCAGTCCTCCGATCAGACCGATCATGCCCGCTTCAAACAGGAACAGCTTACGAACGTCCGAAACACGGCATCCGAGCACCTTCATGATACCGATCTCCCTGGTACGCTCATAGATCGACATGATCATCGTATTGGCAATGTTGATCGCAGAAACAAGCATCGCAACGCCGCCGATGGCACCGAGTACTATCTCCATCATCCTCGCGGTATCCTGCATAGGCTTGATATACTGCATGTTGGATTCGGATTTGAGTCCGAGCTTTTCGATCTCATCCTGAACATCGGTAACATAATTCATATTATCGACATTGATACGGATGCTTTCATATGATTCAAGCGAAGCCAGAGCCTTCTTGCGGTCCTCGATCTTCAGGGTATTGGCGTACTTGGTATAAAGATCCTTGTACAGCTCGATATCAATGAATATCGACCAGTCTGCCTCCGAATAACCGCCTTCTTCACCGGCGCCGATCATCTTACGCTGCTCCAGGTTATACTCAAATTCCTTTTTTCTCGGATTGGTCTGATAGGTCTGGAACTTCATCGTAATCTTGTCCTTCGTCCAATCGATATCCTTCGTCTGGTTGGTTCTTCCGCTCCAGTAATAAAACTGAGAGTTAACCTGCGAACCGACATATATGGTCTTTCGGGCCTCTTCTTTGTTAGGATAGGTACCGTCCTGCATGGCCGGGTAGCCGAATTCCTGGTAATATGTCATATCCATTACCATAAAATTCCCCCAGCCCTGATATTTGCCGTTGTACAAGGTAGCATCATAGCAATAGATAATAGGTGATACAGCCTTTACATGCTTTATCTCCCTGAGCTGCTCCGCTACTTTTTCGTCCAACTGCTGTTTCGTTGACGTCCATTCACCGTTTTCATTTTCGGACCACTGGTTGGAGCTGACATTGATGATCGTCATGCTTCCGTTCTCCATTACGGATTCCTCAAATGATTTGTTCATGCCCATTCCGACCGATACCATGACAACGATCGAAACGGTACCGATCACAACGCCGACGATAGTCAGGATTGTTCGCGCCTTACGCCTGAAGAGGTTTCGCAGACCCATCTTAATAAGGTCAATAATCCTCATCCTCGTCTACCTTTGCCTTTTTTGATTTTTTAACACCGTGTACTATCAGAGGGATCGCAACCGCAAGAACGATCACAGATGCGCCGCAGATCCACATCCAGGGCTTGATCTTGGAGAAAAATCCGCCTTCATCGTCTCCGCCGTCGGGATTGATATCGGGATTATCCCACTCTCCCGGATCGATATAGCCAGGATCGTCATAGCCGGGATTGTAATATCCGCCGCCCGATGTCTGAACATACTGGGTAAATTCCTGCGAAAGCGTAACTTCGTCGCCGTTACTGTCCTCAAAATGAACGGTCAGGATACCTGTTGCATCACCTTCAACGAGAGCAACTACCTGAGGGCTGATAAATTCCTGTCCGTAGCCCTGGATAGCGCCGACATAGCTCATCTGGCTGTTATTTGCGAGAGCGAAATCACCTTCAACGGTAACGTAAACATTACCGAGAGTCGACTTGCCCATGTTGTAGAACTCAAAGTTCATATCCACGGGAACACCGACATAGCAGCCTTCCCATGCGTCTAAACTGATATTTTCGATAACAGGCCTGTAATTCTCTGTGGCGCGGAGCTTAATTGCATTCTCTTCGCTTACGCCGCCCTTTTCACGGTCAGCCGTGGACATATCGTCATATTCGTATTCGAGCTTGATCTGGATCTCGTAATCACCTGTTGTCGCGTCGGCACGTGTCTTCAGAGGCATGGTCTGAACGGAAACCTGTCCGGCTTCGATCTCGTCAACGTAGAAAATGTTGGTTCCGTAAGAAGGTGAGAAGATGCCTTCCGCCTGGCTTACAGTCACCTTGATATTCTTGGCCGACTTGGTCTGATGAGTATTCTTGATCGAGAAGCTGAAATTGAAAACCTCGCCCGCGCGGAGAATATCCGCATCGGTGTTATAATCGCTGATGATCAGCTTCGGCCTTCCGACATCCTTTGTTTCATCATCCTTACCCTGAACATTCAGGATATAGATGCTTGCGCTGTCAGTCTTCTTATCGCCGTTTTCGTCAATAAATTCATATCCGATGGTCAGCAAATTGGTTCCGTTCGGTATATTCTCACCGACTTTGAAGGTCATCGAAGTCTTCTTCGAAGCTCCCGCGGCCAGATCGCCTACAGTCTGATAAGGCTCGTTGGTAAGAGGTTCAAAGCCGTTACCGCTCAGATTCTGTCCGAAAACTCTGAGGTTCTTAACTTTTCCGTTACCGTTATTGGTGATCTCAAATGAAACAGATATCTTGCTTCCTGCAGCGGGACTTTCGGGGCTCTGGGAAACATTGTGGATATCAAGATAATTGTAGAGATCGGGCTTCTTGTCCTCTTCGGGCTTCGGCTTTGCCTCAAGGTACATCGAAAGCCTCTCGGTCTTCTCCGAACCGTCGCTGTTTGTCAGTATAGATCCATCTTCATTCTTAAAATGGATCTCAAAAACGAACTCATGCAGACCTGCTGCCACATCCTCGGATACAGTGATGGGAACCTTGACCTTACTGGATTTGCCTGCGGCAATATCTCCGATCTCCATCACATCGCTGGTATAATCCTTGGTAACGCCTACAGAAGAGCCTACTCCGGAAACGATCTCAAGAGTAACCGACTTGGCTGTAGCCTTGCCGTCATTCTTGATGGTGATCGGTATCTTCATCTTGTCGCCGCGAACCAGTTCGCTGTAATTCGCGTCAGTGGAAAGCGAAAGCGAAGGCAGCTTGGCGTTTACAACGGTTTCGGGCTTCTTTACGGTCACATAAAGAGTTTGTGAGGAGCTTACGGCCGTATGATTCTTAGCACTGGATTTTCCTTCAAATGCGACGGAAAGGGGCACCAGGCCGGGCGTAGCATTTTCCAGAATCTTGACCGATACCGTAAGCTTCTTGGAAGCGCCTGCGGCAAGATCTCCGATCTTGATCCTTGAAACATTATTGGCCGGAAGAACTCCCGACTGGGCAAAATCAAGTGTCATGTATACGTTCAGAGCACCGATCTCACCTTCATTTTTGATATTAAATGTAACATCTGTGGTCTTGCCGGGAATGAACTTGTCGGCGTCATACTCCATGGAGCTTATATTCAGATAAGCAGGGTTAAGGGAGATCTTATTGACTACCGTAACATCCAGCAGCGGCAGGTCGGTCTTGTTATAGTCACCGGTCTCGCCCGCTTCGATATAATCTATTCCGCGGCCGTTGATCTCAACGGTATAATTGTCTATATCCAGTTCCGGATCGGAAACGATATAAAAATCGATCGCTACATCATTGAAATCATAGGTATGATATCCCGATGATGTGGACATTACCTCTTCTTCCGTGGAAATGTTGATAAACTTTAAATCGTAGATCCGGATCAGGTCCGTACTTGCGTTTGCGCTGAGCGAGAATATCTGCAGGTTTCCGCCGCCATCCTTCGCTTCAACGGGGATCCGCGCATGTGTCGTCTGTCCGGGCACCGCTACGATCTCACCGACATTGGATTTGGCCTGCAGCTTGGTCTCCCTCCCCACGGCCTTCGCAGGAACAGGTCCGAATGTCGATACTGTC
>JAGCZE010000403.1 GCA_017960415.1 Lachnospiraceae bacterium | reverse complement strand
TTATTTCATCTTCAAATTCCTCTTTATTTACCGAATGAATCCACAACTGCCTGATACTTTGCGATCTCTGCATCGGTCAGGATGTTGTAGCCGTTAGGACCGAAGTAAGAGAGCATTGCCTCTGCATGATAATAGTTGGCCTGCTCGGTTGCATCGAGAACATAGTCGGCTGCCTTTGCGGTTCCGTTGTCAACAAGATCATGGATACCGATATTGTTGAAGTACTGGTCACAGAAGTTCCAGTAACCTGCGATAGAGTACCATCCGTAAGGAACGGGACGGGTAACGCTTGCAAAATAGTCATCCCAGTACTGCTTATGCTCAGCATCCTGAGGGAACAGGCTCTTGTAGCCTTCCCATACATCCTTATCAAGGTTGATAGGCATGGGCATTGAAGAGTTCTTTAATGCTACGCCCGAAGCGTTGGTATATGTGGGGTTCTTGTATATCTGAAGACGGGTCTTCCAGCCGTCAACGCCCCAGCCCATGAATTTCAGGAGCAGGTATGCTTCGTAGGGATGCTTACACGATGTTGAAACGCCGCCCATGTACATATTTGTGATAACGTTATGCTCTTTCTCGTCTACTACATTGGGAGTTACATAAGGGATGATATCAAGACCGTACTGCTCCTGATAGCCCTCAACGCCCCAAAGGTTCTGATAGGTCCAGAATGCTTCTGAGAAGATCGCTACATGTCCTGTTGCTCCGAACCATGTGCTCCAGTCACCCGACCAGTCTTCCATTGCCTGGGTGTTCTGCTGGGGAGCTACATATCCGCCGAGCTTCAGATCCGAGAACTGCTGCTCGCCGATTGCCCAGTACTGAAGGTCGAAGTCCTCACCGTTGAAACCGAACTCACCCTTGATCGCACGCTCTGCATTGGTACATGCAGCAACACCGTACAGTGAGTCAAGTCTGTTGTAATAACCGAGTCCGTAATACTTCATACCGGTACGGTCATCAACAGTTGCCTTCTTGATCAGGTCGATCATCTCTGCCCATGTCCAGTCTGTTCTGGGCATCTGAAGGTTCAGCTTCTCGATAACGTTCCTGTCAATGAATACGGCGCTGGGCCATACCATCATCGGAACCGCAAATCTTGCGCTTGTATCGAAGCATCCGATACCGTATTCCTTGATAGTGGGGAACAGATTGTCATTCTCGGGATCGGCATCGAAATACTCGCTGATGTCAAGCCAATACTGGTTTGCAAGAGCTGTATCGGAATCGGTTCCCTCAAATACATCGGGGAAATTTCCTGCCGAAGCGGCTGCGGAAAGATCCGTGCTCATATCCTCGATCAGACGGCACTCAACCGTAATATTGGGATATTTTGCCATAAATGCATCAGCCATAAGCGATGCTGTTGTCTCATCCTCATAATGCCAGAAGGTGAGGGTGATGTTTTCCTTGGTTACCTCGCGTCCGGCCAGTTCGCCTACGCCGCTTGTTGCGTTGATAACAGCGTCATTAATACTGATCTCGGTATTAACATTGGGTGTAACCGCGTTTTCGCTTCCTCCACCGTTACCGCCGTTGCCGCCTTCGGTCGAACCGCCCTTTGTGCAGCCTGCGATCCCCAGTACCATCGCAACTGCAAGTACCAGTGCCAAAATTCGTTTTTTCATAACTCCTCCTTTGTTGGTTTGAAAATGTTGCTTAAGTTTGTATCTAAACCGCTTACAGCGGTGTAAGATCTATTTACACCTCATCCGCCCGCTTCGCGGGCACCTTCCCCTCAAGGGGAAGGCAGATTTTCTTACGGCTTCCCCTTGAGGGGAAGCTGGCGGCGTAGCCGCCTGATGAGGTGTCATTTTTTTACTCTCCCGTAATACCTGCCCTGTCAATACTCTCCACAAACTGCCTCTGCAGTATCAGGTACATCACGAACAGCGGAAGTATCGAAAGCGCCGTTGCCGCCATTCGCACGGATTCGTTCAGGCTCGTGGCGGTGTCGCCCACCGAAGCCTTGGTATTAAATGATGTATCAAAGTTTTTCAGCTGTATCACGAGATTGGTCCAGACGCTCTTTGTTGAGAGTCCTCTTACATACAGCTCGGTCAGATAGGATTCGTTCCAGTACCATACGAATGAGAACAGAACGACTGTAACGATCGCCGGAATGGCCGAAGGAACCGCTATTTTGAAGAAGGTCCTCAAATGTCCCGCACCGTCTATTGCCGCAGCCTCCATCAGGACCTTCGGTACCTGTTTGAAGAACTGGTAGAATATCAGGATGAATATCGGTGCGTTGAGTCCGTTGCCGAACAGTGCCGGAAGCACGAATGTAAGGATCGTTCCCAATATTCCCATCTTGTTGTAAAGTACATAGGTCGGGATCATCGTGACCTGACTCGGCAGGATGTATGAAAAGATCAGAATTCCCATCATGATCTTCTTGCCTTTGAACTCATATTTGGCGAAGCCGTACCCGACCATCATGCAGATCACGACATTACACAATGTCGGAAGCAGCGCTATCAGGATGCCTTTCGCAAATGTGGGCCAGAAGTCCATGGACTTCGCGGCGTCCGCGTAATTCTGCAGATAGAAGCTGCTCGGGATCCATTTGACGGATGTATCGAGCAGGTCGTCCCTGTTCATCAGCGAAGTCGAGAACATATACAGCATCGGATAAAGATATACAAATCCGATACAGATCAGAAGCCCGTATACGACGATCTGCTTGCCGGCTCCGTCCTTTTCCCTGGTCCCGAATACAAAGCGGTGGAGTTTTTCTTTTGTAAAGCGCTGTTTAATAGTCGCCGTCGCCATTGTAGGTTTTGTATTTCTTTGAGCTGACAGCCCGTTCGTACTTCCTGGCATTTCTCCTGTTCCTCCTTTGTATTTTCTTATGGAGCCTTTCTTCCTTCTTCAGAGCCTTCTGGCGCTTCTTTACGAGTCTGTCGTATGAATCCTTCTTCGACCCCAGGAGCAGGAAGAACAGCGCAACGATCAGTGTAACTATTATGGCGTACATCCAGGCCATTGCCGAAGCATATCCGTAGCCCTTTTCCTTGGTGCCGGAGAACATCGCATTTTCGATCATGTTGATCAGCTCGTTCTGCTCGTTGCTCGAGAGGAAGATGACCGTATATACCGCATTCAGAAGGATCATGGGTTTGATGGTCGGTAATGTTATCTTCCAGAAGCATTCCCAGCCCGAACCGCCGTCGATCTTGGCGGCCTCATAGAGCGCCGGGTCAACCTTCTGCAGTGCCGAAAGGAAGATCAGTATCTGTACTCCCGAATACCACAGTATCATGATCATGTTCGAAAATATCTCGCCAACGCCCTGTGCCGCCTTGAGAGGCAGGAAGGTATTGAAGGCGGATATGATCGTCTGGGTGTTCATCGAGGGGATCGTTGAGGCTCCCTCGCTTACCAGCATGTTCATGACCGGTCCGCTCACGATGATGACCGGCAGGAAGAATATCAGACGGAAGAAGCCTTTCATCTTGATCTTGCCGTTCAGCATCATTGCGATCATCAATGCGAATACAACTATGATCGGGACCTCTACGATCGTCTGCCAGACGTATTTGACGAGTCCCTGCGGAAATTCGGGATTTTCAAGCCAGATCTGCGTGAAATTTCCGGTTCCGACCCAGATAAAGTTGGTATTGAGCGGCGTGATCCTTATGTTGTACCACATGTATCGGAAGGATTGTCCGAGGGGATACAGCAGGAACAATAGCACTCCGATCAGCCACGGCGCAACGAACAGATATCCCATCCGAGCTTCGCGCTTTTCGAGCTTGCCCAACATGACTTTGCGTTTTTTCTCCTTGGTTTTCTTAGACATTATAAATACTCCTATAACACCTCATCAGTCAGCCTTGCGGCTGACAGCTTCCCCTCCCGGGGGAAGCCTTTGTGGTAACTTTACTGTACCAGTTGGTAAGTCAGCGGCTGCAGCTTTACTCCGTCCACAGTTGTCTCGTTTTCCCCATAATTTACGTAGATCTTTACTCCGTTACTGTAGATAACCCTTACGGCGTCGCCGAATATGTCATGGGCGGTTATGGTTGCGTCTTTGACCTTATCATTTACCTCTTTGAGTTCCTTTGCATATGCTTCGATCTGATCGGCATATGCGCTGTACTGCGAGCTGTAGATGTCGTTTGAATTCGTGTATATAAGCTCTGACGAGCTTTCCTTTGTGATGTAGAACGAAGGATAACTCCCGCTCTCGACCATCTTCAGGAAGAATTCCTGCTTATTGGCTTCAAAATTAATATATTCCGAATAAACAGGCATCACGCCTTTCAGGACTATGGAAAGGAACGGAACAAATTCATCTTCGATAATGTAACTCGAGGTATACAGCGGCATATCGAGGAATGCCTTTGAGTTTGCCCAAAGATAAGCCGAGGGCTGTTCCATCACCAGATCAAGCTTCTCGTCAGCGGCCTTTATCAGATCCGAGTATGCCGCTCCGCACTGGTAACGGGTGTAATTCGTACCGCTGTAGGTGTAGGAGAACATGTTCGAGGTGATGCCTGCCACACATAAACCCTTCACATCCTTCGATGCCATCTTGTTGACGAGTTTCGTCATCTCAGTTGTACTGCGCTTCGGTGTTATGAAATTAAATACCGGATATACCTCTTTATGTGTCTGTTCCTCGTATTTACGCTTGTTGATCCTCTTTACGAAATTGAAGGTAACATTGTATTCACTCGGATTGATCCTGAGGGCATCATCATAAAGGTAA
>JAGCZE010000402.1 GCA_017960415.1 Lachnospiraceae bacterium | reverse complement strand
TAAATGTAAGAGACCCGCTGGTGGGCGCATCAAGTGCGCCCAGAATGTTCATGAGCGTTGTCTTACCTGAACCGGACGGTCCTTTCAGGATCGTCAGTGCGGATTTCGGGATATTTACGGTTACATCCTTCAGTACATGTATGGAGTTCCCGCCCGACAGTTCGAAAATGCGGTTTATTTTATCCGCAACAATTATATTTTCAGCCATTATTATTTCCTCCCTGCTGCAAACGAAACAAAATGCAGCCGGTCTTTATTAATCTTCACCGAGCTTAAGTGCCTGCGATATCTTCATCTTGAATACCTGTTTGATCAGGATGAACAGACAAACCGCAAACATCAGAGCAATGATCACAAGCAGTCTTACTATATCGCTTCCCTTTGTGATGAGCTCAAGGGGCAGTACTCTGTCGGATGCCGAATAAGCGATCTGGATGATCGGAACATAGAGTACCGATGCGATGTATCCGATGAGCAGACCAAATGCGATTCCGAACAATCCGGTAAATACCTGTTCATTTATCAGCATCTTTATTACTTCTTTTCTGCTCATACCCATAGCTCTGAAGATACCGAACAGAAGCTCCCTTGATTTGATGGAGAGCATCCAGTAAATAACGTAACCGATGGCGCATATCAGCAGAACAGTGATAAAGCTCATGGTCAGTATACCGTTGGTTCCCTGGAACAAAGGCTCCGAAGCTATCTCTTCCTTCGCTCTTGCCGCATCGGCCATGCTCGTGATGGACATCTTCTGCTCAGTAGCAAAGGTGTAGAAATCTTCTGTATTGCCATCCATATTGATCCATACCTTGTACGGATAAACTCCGATCTTCTCCTGTATTGTCGAAAGATGAGCTACGATCAGGTACTTCTCAACAACTGTTGTGCTGTTATCCTCCATTATGTTAACAACACTCGGTCTGTAACCGGGCCAGTAATCAAAGAATCCGTAGATTACTGCTGTATTCGAACCCTTTATCGCACCGTCTTCGATACTGTATGTGATCCTGTCTCCGATTTTCAGTCCGTGCTTGTCCCTGTAATTCGAAGAAAGAAGAACCGCATCGGGATTGGTGGAGAGCACGTTCAGGTATTCATTGAAATTGTATTTGAGCAGTCCGTCCTTCATCTTCGCGGTCTGACCGAAACTCTTGGTATCGATGCCCATGATATCGGTGTCCAGACTGGAGCCCGAAAGCCTGGCGCTGGCTTTGGTATTCGTAAATACCTTGGCTACTCCCTTTGCATTAAGACCGATATATTTTGTAAAATCAGGCTCGGTATATACGAGCTCCAATGTAGGATCGGTAGCTACGAAAGAAGCATTGTTCTTCCAGTATTCCTGCTCAATGATATCGGTGCCGTATACATATTCCGTATTGTTCTCGGCATTGGCAAGGATCGTACGGGCAACCGTGGTATTAAACATACCGAATGCCACCGTAAGAATGAGGAATACCATGATGAAGGCCTGCTTGTTGCCGGTTCTGATCAGCTGCAGGAATGAGGTATACTCTGCAGGTTTCCAGCCTTTTTTGCCGACTCCGTAAATAACCTTTACCAGAAGATTCTGTATACGCAACGAGATCATTCCCGCACCGAGGATAAACAGTGATGAGCTCAGGAACAAAAGCGGATCCAGCGACTGTCCCGAAAGGACTCTCAAAAGCAGCTCATCCTGACGGCTGCTGAAGGAATACAATCCGTAAAGTGATACTCCGAGTAAAATGAAATCAAGATATAATTTCTTCCAAAGAGGCTTATCGCTTCTGCTCTTCTTACGCTTTACCGCAACTATGCTGACCTTATCCCTCTTGAATACGGGGAGCAGAGTCATCAGCATCGAAGCTGCAACGGCAATGAGTGCATAAACAAATACTTCTTTTGTAAGTTCAACCTTAAGGCTTCTGGGCGAATCAAATTTCAGGAATGCACTTGATGCACCGAGTATCTTACATACAAGGGCTCCGAGCGGTATGCCGAGCAGGAATGATATTCCCGACAGTACCAGTGACTGATACAGATACATCGTGATGACCTGTTTCTTCGAGGCACCTCTTGATTTCAGCAGGGCGATCTCGTTTTCTTCCATTTCCAGCATCTGCCTTGAGATCATGAAAATGAATGCGCACAGAAGTACCAGTACGGGTACCTGAAGGATCGCAAGGGTAGTCACTATCCTGTTCTCTTCACCGAGGAACTTCTCGATCAGAGCGGTATAATCAGGCTCAGGGATCGATGAATAGATCGAATCGTAAGCCGATGCCATCTCTTTGGTCTTGTTCAGGACATCCGCTGCATTTTCGGGACGAAGCTGGGTATAGTCAAGAAGCAGGAGCCTTACGTCATTGTATTGGAACTCAACCTTGCTTCCGCTTGCGAACAGGCTCAGGAACAGATCGTAATCGATCATTACGGAATCGCTGTAAGTATCGGGGCCGTCCGTCCAGTAAGGATCCGAAGCATCGGAATAAGTATAAATACCGACAATCCTGACTTTAACCGTCTCGTCCTCGTTATATTTCAGGTTCTTAAACTCAAGTTCCTCGCCGACAACAAGGTTCAATCTGACCATTGCGCCCTGTGAGATCATCGCTTCGATAAATCCGTCAGCCGTTTTGGTCTTTGAAGGCATATTGCCGCTCAATGTGGCCGCGTGGTTTTCAAGATTCCTTAACGCGCCGATTGCAACCTTCTGTGCATCATTTCCCTTATGTACGTTCAATGATGCCGCGTCATCGGGTATCATACGCAGGAAATTGACATCCGCGATCGTATCAAGCTTCATCATCTGCGGAATCGAGTTAACATATTCGGTAAGCTTGTCGGCTGCGCCTCTTCCGCCTTTTTTCCTGACAAGACCCTCGGACCGGATTATCATCGGATAGGTATTGTTGGCCTCAAGATAGTTGATGAACTGGTCAGTAAGCATTCTGCGCCTTGTGGCGTCCTGATACATGGGATTGCTCACTGCGATCGCTATCAGAAGTATATTGCCTATCAACAGGCTCGCAACCATCCATTTTTTATGCAGTATTCTCTGCAAGACAAGATGAAACATAAATCAAACCTCCATGCTGCATTACAAAAGCAGCCAATGGTCATAACTCCAATATTTTTCAATGATCAAGATCAAAATCCGGCCCGGCCGTCTCAGTGCAATACCACCGTATCGCCTTCCTCCAGGCCTATAACAGCCCAGTAATACTCAGCATTGCTTCCGCCCGAGATAAAGTATTTCTTGAACTGGTGGCCGTCCACATACAGATAGACGAAATCTCCGCCGAGATCCGATTCAACAGCCTTCTTCGGCACAAGAAGCGCATTCTTGGTATGCTGTGATTCATACCTGATGCTGACATCTTCGTTTATCTTCAGCCCGGAAGGATCCTCCAACAATTCAATGGATTTGGTTTTTCCCACCAGATTGCTTGAAAGCACGGGGCTTACGCATGATGTCACACGTCCGGGGATCAGCTCGTTTCCGCCGGTCTTGGGATTGACCGCATAAACGATCTGGTTATACGAAAGATCGTCGCCTCCGTTTGTAACGGTAAGGAGAACATGCTCGGTATCATAAATGGAGCAGATAAAAGCATATCTGTCCAGGGTCTGTCCTCTCCAAAGCCTTGAGATATTGGATATCTGACCCGTGGCAGGAGCCATTATATACTGCGTTTCCTGCACGCTGCGGTAGGATGTGAGTGTTGCTTTCTGTGCTTCTATCTCATCCTCTCTGCGCTGCAGTTCATAATTATAATTGACCGAAAGCCTGTCATAAAGGAGCTGAGCCACACGCCTGTCCGCGGCACTTGCGGAATTGGCGGCGAGTTCCTCATAACGCTTCAGAAGCTGTGTATTGGTCGAAATATAGCTGTCAAGCGAATCCTCAAGAACTTCTATCTTTGATTCAAGCTGTGAAATGGCTTCGCTGTCAATGGATACGTTCACTTCCACCAGAGGCTGTCCGCGTTCCACGGTCGAGCCTACGGATGCCAGCATATCAACATACTGAACCGTACCGTATTCTATATCATTAAATACATAAGAAATATTTTCATATTGGATCGAAGCCTTACATGCTGCATTTACTATGAAATCGCCCTTGGTGACCTTCCCTGTCTGAACGTTTTCAACAACCTCATTCTCAAGTGCTCCGAAATACAGCTCATTGTTGTTATCCCGATCCGCTCCGGTTGCGGGAACCGTACTGAGCATAACCGTTATCAGCGTCAGAAAGACAGCTACGGGCTTCTTAATATCAATCCTTAACATATACCGTCTCTCCTTCCTCAAGTCCGCTGACGATCTCTATATAAGTCGAATCGGAAACTCCCGTTACAACATTCTTCCTGATCCTTGTATCGTCCTGAACAACATAAACAAACTGGCCGTTACTGTCCGAATAAATTGCATTGGCAGGGATCGCAAGAACGTTGGGTTTATAATCGGAAACCGTGACTACCGTAAGATAATCGCCGGGATTTACCACGTCTTTTTCGCCGTTCTTCAGCTTGAATTTTGCTACCGGATCTATCTCATTTGTCGAAAGATCCTTGAGTTCCTTCTTGGTATACGGAATATACTCAAGTTCATATCTTTCGCCGTCGACCAAAGCATAATAATCATGAAGTCTCTGAGCGGTCTTTTCGCTGATATAGTCGCAGGTGATCAGAACATCTCCATCGGTGGCCAATGCAACGACACTTGAACCGGCTCTGACGAATGTTCCCTTTCTGGCTGAAAGTGCCGCCATGGCAACAGTATCATAAGGTGCGACAATATATCTGAACCCGATGTCCTCTTCTTCGAGCATCGCAAGTCTTTCCTTCTTGACCTGAAGCTTCAGCTCGGCAAGTTCCTTT
>JAGCZE010000401.1 GCA_017960415.1 Lachnospiraceae bacterium | reverse complement strand
TCAGGAGGAAATAAGGAAAGATGCAGATTTCACAGTCACAGATCGCTCAGGTCAACCACCAGATCGAGGCTCTGGTCAGAGCCAAAAGTTTCTACGGCAAGAAGCTTGCCGATGCAGGCATTACCGGAATTTCAAACGCGGAGGATTTTGAAGCTCTTCCGTTCTCCGAGAAAGCGGACCTGCGCGATGCATACCCGCTCGGATTAATGACCGCACCCGAGGAGAAAATAGTCCGGATCCACTCTTCTTCGGGAACAACCGGCCTTCCGGTCATCATCCCCTATACACAAAAGGATGTTGACGATTGGGCGACAATGTTTGCAAGATGCTATGAAATGGCAGGGATCACAAAAGAAGACCGTATACAGATCACTCCCGGATATGGCCTGTGGACAGCCGGCATAGGATTCCAGGCAGGATGCGAGAAGCTCGGTGCTATGGCAATACCTTTGGGCCCCGGAAATACCGAGAAACAGCTCCAGATGATGATGGATCTGAAAACCACCGTAATCTGCGCAACCTCCTCATATGCGCTTCTGCTTGCGGAAGAGATCGAGAAGCGCGGTATACGCGACAAGATCTGCCTGAAGAAGGGCGTTATCGGTTCCGAGCGCTGGGGCGAAGCAATGCGTAGGAGAATATCGGGAGAGCTCGGTATCGAGCTGTACGATATTTACGGACTGACCGAGATCTACGGACCCGGCATCGGCATCAATTGCAAATACGATACCGGAATGCATTATTGGGATGATTATATATATATTGAGATCATCGATCCCGTTACGCTCAAACCCGTTCCCGACGGCGAACAAGGCGAGATAGTCATCACAACCCTTGTAAAGGAAGGCGCTCCCCTCATCCGTTACCGGACCCACGATCTTTCGAAGATCATCCCCGGAGAATGCCCCTGCGGCAGCAAATATCCCCGTCTCGGCGTAATCATGGGTCGTACGGACGACATGATGAAGATCAAGGGTGTAAATGTATTCCCGAGCCAGATCGAGGAAGTACTCTCTGAAATTCCCGATGCTTCCAGCGAGTACCAGATCCGTATCTCCCACCTTGACGGCAAGGATACAATGCGTCTGTATGTTGAGGCTGTCAGCGGACACGTTGATTTCGCCGAACTGGGCCAGCGTATTGCCGAGAAAGTCAAAGGCAAGATCGGGTTTACTCCGATCGTCAAGATCGTTGAGCTTGGAATGCTCCCGAGGAGCGAGAAGAAGTCGAAGCGTGTTATCGACGAGAGATATGACTAAATATAATTATGTCGGCCTATCGCAAATGAAAGAAAATACTCGATAAAAATTTTCCATAAAAAAAATGGCGTCCGGGAACCGAACCTCGGACGCCGTATCTTTCGATACAGGTTTTTTTCAAAGAAGCATACGGTCAGTTATTCACAATTGTTTGATCTCACGAAAACATTGAACACTGACATAATAACCTGATAACGGAATAACGTAAAACGTCGGACAATGAACCTAAACAGATCGTAATTACCACATGGTAAAGAGCTGCCTTCACGGGTCCCCGCCGAAGCGAAGACCCGGTCGGACAAAAGACCGACGCTGCTTTGAACGGAAAGCTTTGCTTACATATCCACATCAACATCAAACTCTACGGTCTGATTGTACTTATCGAGTGCCATCTGCATATCAAGGACCGTCTTGCTCATGGCCTCATAGTCCTTTCTGGCCTGCTCGATATCGTAATTCGCGTAGTTGTACTCCGGAAGGGTCGATGCCTTCCTGCTGTACAGGGATTCAACCCTTTCCTTCGGAAGCCGCTTGCGCATCCTGTCCAGCTTCTCCAGGCGGTTGTTCAACTGGGCCATCCTGACCAGTATCATATCTGCGGTCATCTGTCTGTCGCCGACCGTGATAAGATTGGTTGCATTCGCAAGGTTGATTGCGTGCTTAATCCTGACCGTCTTCTCGTCAATCTCTTCGAGGTCACGGGCTGTTTTTTCGTAGTCATATTCGGGAATGACCGGTTCCTCTTCTACCGTCGCGGTATAGGTCGACGCGTCGGCCTCATTCGATAAGATGTAGGCCTTATCGTCACTCAGTTTCTTTAACATCTTGTTGGCGTATGCCGAAGTCATTCTTGTCATCTTATTCACTCCTCCTGATTCGAATCGATAGAATCATCTCTTGTCTTTCATCTTTGGAACTGAATACATTATAAATCCGCAAGACCTTTCCGACAATGAACCGGTAGTTCAATTTTGATATTTGATACGGATATTCGTGAGAGCGCACTGGTCGCCTGTCAAAGCTACATAAACAGTATCTATTCCGTCGGTAATGGTGGAAACATTCTTAATGGAAATGCCGGCATTTTCGGTGCGAACGGTGATCACATTGTCTTTTCTCTCAATATTCACAGTGCAGTCAATGCCTTCCTTGACCTGTTTTTTCCAGGCATCCCATCCGTTGAAATCATCACCCTTATTGACCAGCAGATTGATCGAGCATTTCGGGTCGCCTTCCCAGCATTCCCCGTCCAGTCTCATGAGCGTGTAATCGTGATAATTCGGGCCATTCACTTTACCATCATCCGAATCGAAAATATTGATGAACGGGCAATGCCAAACCAGTCTTGCGGTCGGAAGCCCAAAGGCATGGAAACTGATCTGCATACCGTCTTTGATCGGGATTCCGTCTGTAGCTGCAGTCCTGTAACCGTCGATCTGCACATTCGGAACATCCCCTGCGGGAACGTTGATATAGCTGATCTCCTCGGCAATCCTCGGAATGGTGTCCTGCGGAGCTTCATTAACGGATTTTTCAATTCTGACATCGTCAATATGGCAGTATTCGCCGGTCAGGCCAAGATAAGCATATCTGGTACTGTCGGGAAGCGCCATGATGATCTCGTGAATATTTTCCTTTCCGATGATCCTTATTCTCAGATGATCCTTGATCTTCAGGCCTTCGATCCTGTATTCGTCCTTTTCGGGCTTGTGTTCCGAATTATTCCGGACAGTATTCGTCTGTATCTTTCTTATTTCTTTTGTCTCTGCGGTACCGTCAAACCGGATCTCTCCGTATTCAAAATAAAGCAGATCCCTGATCTCATTTTCACCGTCATGGTAGCGCGCATCAAGCGCATCAAACAGCAGCAGCGAAGGTTTCGGGGGCATAGCCGGGTTGGAGACATCGGGACCGATCTTCATAGTAATTATAGTCTGGAATGTATTTAGCAGAATACCGTCCGAAACGGTACTCCTGTGCTCGGAAACGATCAGCTCGTCCTTGCCGGCCAGCTCCTTTATCTCCTCCTTCTCCTGCATGTCATATTCAAGATCAAGATCGATAAAATGAACCATATATCTGGCAAAATCAGGATCGAACTGTGTTCCGATACCCTTGACAAGCTCTTCGCGCACCTTCTGCTGCGGGATAGGATCACGGTAGCTTCTCTTCGAAGTCATCGCATCATATGCATCGGCAACCGAGATGATCCTTGCTATCTCAGGGATATCCGACCCCTTCAGCTTCTGGGGGTAGCCCTTGCCGTCATATCTTTCATGGTGGAAATGAGCGCCAATGCTCAGATAAGGATACTCGCTGATGCTCTGAAGGATCTGCGCACCCAGGTCGGTATGCGCCTTGATGGTATCATATTCTTCCTCCGTCAGCTTGCCCTCTTTATTGATTATACCCTCGGGAACACCTATCTTCCCGACATCGTGCAGAAGCGCAATATAATAGATCTCGTCGCATTCCTTGCGGCTCTTGCCTGCCTTTTCGGCAATTCTTCTCGAATACTCGGCAACTCTCGAAGAATGACCGTGGGTATACTTGTCCTTCGCATCGATCGCGTTTACAAGCGCGGTTGCTGTCTGCTCGAACAAACGCTGGATATTCTTCTGCTGCTCTTCGCTGCGGTACAGATTGATCTGGAATGTGATAAGTATATAAACGATCACGCTTACGATAAACAGGCCCGCTATAGAGTCGAAATAATTGCCAAAACGGCTGTATTCGATTATAAGGTCTTCATTGTAATACCCTATGATCCAGCATATGATCATAATAATCGCATTCAGTATCAACATGAAATACTTCAGCTTGCCGTCGAGGATCATTGCAATATAGATCGTTCCGAGCAGCAGCCATATCGGTGTACCGCCCTCTACACCGCCGTTGGTAAAGAACATGGCCGGGAGAAACACCAAAACCAGAATAACCGAAATGGCTATCCTGGCACGTTTGATCGTTTTGGTCCTGTATGAATAGATTACAACCGCAGAGAAGAAGATCGCTCCGATCAAAGTCGAGATCGTTGCGGACAGAGGCTCTCTCATGATCAGTCCGGACGGGATCGCCAGAAACAATGCGATCAGTATAGTCGAAGAGAACACCATAAATGCCCTGTCGCGCAGATTGACAGCAGGGTCAAATATGTAATCATGCAGATTTCTGATCCTCTTCCTAATGATCTTCATATGAAAATCTCCTCTATCTCATCGGTCAGACAAAAAAACTGCCCGTCACCGTATACTGCGAAAGAAAAAATACATAATTCGCGTACTCTTATAATTATATCACAAAATGAAATTTATACAACCACTGAACGCGAATTCATACTATCGGAAATCACATATTAATAGAAACTGAGACGCCGCCGCACTTTCTATCATAGGTTTCCGGGAGTAAAAACGAAATAAGCCACTATCTGTTACAAGATGATCCCCATCTCTATAAACGTCATAAGAGCTACGATACAGTAATATCGTTTTTGCCCGCTCATGAGATAGAACCCGCTTAGACGATCAAGTCCGTCATCATAGTAAACCGTTCCGGGGATGTATCGATTATATCATTTTTTCATCACTTTTTAACTATGATCATTCTGTAACCTGTTCCGATATGCGTTTGGATATACTCGGGATGCGCAGTATCCTTCTCTATTTTCTTCCGAAGTGAGGCCATGAATACACGCAGTGAAGCGACATCACTGTCAATAGAATTACCCCATATCTTATCGGTAATATATGTATGTGTCAGAACTTTTCCGGCATTTTTTGACAGCAAAGTCAGCAGTTTATATTCAATCGGTGTAAGTGAAAGTTCTTCGCCGTTAAGGTAAGCTGTTCCTGCAGGATAGTCCACAACCAGATTGCCGTTTTTAAATACCGAGCCGCTGCCTTCCGATATATTGGAAAGCCGTCTTTGCGCCACTCTGATCCTCGCCATCAATTCCTCGATGGAAAACGGTTTGGTAAGATAATCGTCAGCTCCGTTATCAAGAGCTGATATCTTATCGTAATCTTCGCCTCTGGCGCTTACTACAATAATGGGAATGTTGCTCCATTCACGTATTCTTTTGATAACTGTTACTCCGTCCATATCCGGCAGCCCTAGATCCAGCAGAACTATATCAAAACTGCCTGTCGACAGAGCCATGATAGCCTGCCCGCCGTCGCTTGTACATTCAATGTTATATCCGTTTGCGGATAATGTTGTTGACATTAGTTTTCTTATCTGGCGGTCATCTTCGACAACCAGAATACTTGTCTTATTATTCATTGTTTCCCACCTTTTCGGACTCAGGTAAAGTAAATATAAACGTCGCTCCGCACGGCTTGTTTGAAGTTACGCGGATCTGTCCTCCGTGTGCTTCAATAATCGATTTGCAAAGGGCCAGACCCATACCCATGCTTCTTCTTGAATCTGAAATATCTTTTTTCCCATTATAGAACATCTCAAAAACATGAGACTTTTCCTCATCGGATATTCCGGGCCCGTTGTCACTTACCTTCACAAATACTTTACCGT
>JAGCZE010000400.1 GCA_017960415.1 Lachnospiraceae bacterium | reverse complement strand
CTTCCCCCTGCACTCCGTTTTTCTTCGCATAGGGAGAATCATTGAAATAGCCCATCATCAGCGGAAACCACATTTCATTGCCCTTGTCGTCGGATCTTTCTTTTCTGATCACATTCAGGTTCGCTCGCAGATCCTCCGCCTTCAGGTATGCGATCCTGTATTCCTTCCCGGCAAGCGCCTCGCGCACAAGCCTGTACAACTCCATGATCTCGTCATCCGAGACGCACCTGAACAGGATCATATCCTCAACGGTGTTCTGAAACAGAGAGCATTCAAAGATCATTTTATCACGATTCCATCTTTTATACCGTCCCAGGACTATATTTTTGAACTCGTCGAAACTCACCCGTCCGTTATTAATTTCATACTGCTCCAGATCCTTATGGAATCCCGGAACATCGGTAAGTATCTGTGTATAGCAGATTATCCTCTTGTTGCCTTCGGCAAATGTCTTTTCTTTTATCAGTTCGCTGATAGAGGAATATTTCTCCAAAATCTCACGGTACCTGTCCTCATCGACATACGCGCACCATGCGAGCTCAACAGGCGAATGATCGCCCTCTCTTACCACAGTATATCCTGCTTTCTTCTCGGCAAGCCTGCGTACCAGCGTACTCTTGCCGCTTCCCTGCAGCCCTTCCACAAAATAATTCAAAAACCAGTCTCCTTATTTCAAGATCATTTCCAATTCATTATTTACCTGATCGGTAATACCAGACATATTTCTTCATCATCCTCTTCACCGTTTGGAGATTACCCGCAAAATCCCTTCACGCACCTTCTGTACGCCGCAACCGGATCCTCTGCCTGAGTGATCGGTCTGCCCACAACGATGTAGTCGGACCCTATCTCTTTGGCCTTCTCAGGTGTTGTGATCCTTGCCTGATCGTCTTTGGCACTGTCCGCAAATCTGACACCCGGGGTCACAGCCACAAATCCTGCGCCGCATCGAGCTTTCACGCTTCCCGCTTCAAGCGGTGAGCATACAACACCGTCAAGCCCGGCTTTCTTCGCATTCTCCGCATAATGAAGCACAGTTTCCTCAACTGTTGCATTGATCAGGAGTTCGTTACGCATTCTCTCTTCATCTGTGGAAGTCAGCTGTGTGACCGCGATCAGCAAAGGTCTCGTTCCATCAGGACGAGTCAGCCCTTCAAGCGCAGCCTCCATCATTGCTATCGTTCCTGCCGCATGAAGATTGCACATATCGACATCGAGCCTTGAAAGTACCGCCATTGCCTTCTTTACCGTATTCGGGATGTCGTGCAGTTTCAGATCAAGAAATATCTTATGTCCTCTGCTTTTTAGCTTTCTCACTATATCCGGACCCGCTGCGTAGAAGAGCTCCATACCGATCTTGACAAACGGTTTTTCTTCCGTAAACTTATCCAGAAAATTAAAAGTTTCTTCCTCGCTTGCGAAATCGCAGGCAATTATTACATCTTTTCCAATTTAAGTGAACTACCTTTTATAATTTCAAAATTTAATCACCGACGGAATTTCCTCATCTTCCCTGCACAATTCCGGTTTTTCTTCGAATCCCGCCTTCCGCCTCACTCATGTGCGCATCCGATGATATCCGCCAATTTCTCGATTCCCAGCTTCTCACACACCTTCGGCAGTTCTTCAATGATCTTGGGGCAGACATACGGATCGACCAGATTCGCGGCGCCTACCTGCACCGCCGAAGCGCCTGCCATCATCATCTCGATCACATCCTCAGCCGATGCGACACCGCCCATGCCTATGATAGGGATCTTAACCGCCTCATAGACCTGGTATATCATCCTTACTGCCACCGGAAAGATCGCAGGACCTGAGAAACCGCCCATTTTGTTGGCTACGACAGGCTTCTTACGTTTGATATCTATCCTCATACCGAGCAGCGTATTGATCAGACTAATGCCGTCAGCTCCGGCCTCTTCGCAGGCTTTCGCGATATCGACGATCGAAGTAACATTCGGGCTCAGTTTCATGTAAACAGGCTTGTGGGTCACCGACTTCACCGCTCTTGTAACCTCAGCCGCGGCTTCAGGCGATGTTCCGAATGCCATTCCTCCCGCATGTACATTGGGACAGCTGACATTTACTTCGATAATGCCTATGCCGTCTTCCTTATCTATCTTCTCACAGCAGTATTTATACTCATCAATTGAAAATCCGCTGATATTCGCGATTACAGGCTTATGAAAAATCTTTCTCAGCTTCGGAAGCTCCTCCGAAACAACCGCCTCAACCCCGGGATTGGCCAGTCCCACCGAATTGATCATTCCGGAAGTACATTCTGCAATCCTCGGCGTGGGATTTCCAAACCTTGCTTCTTTCGTGGTTCCCTTGAAACTAAAACTTCCCAGGACATCTATATCATACAGCTTCGCGAATTCCTGTCCAAACCCGAACGTCCCACTCGCCGGGATCACCGGATTATCAAGAACCCACTCTCCCAGTCTTGAACTTATATCTGTCATCTTAATGACTCCCCTCTTTTATCTGCCTGTGAACCGACTATGTAAGGCTGTCCACAAAGTATCATTTATGTACTATT
>JAGCZE010000036.1 GCA_017960415.1 Lachnospiraceae bacterium | reverse complement strand
GATGTGCTCTCTTTCGTACTCCACGTCTTCCTCGGGAAGTGCCGGCACATTGTCTTGCTTTCCGGCGCGGAAGGTATCTTCATCCTTGAGTTTTCCCGATTTGACGGTCCAGCCTGCATATCTTTCTACAGCCATACCCGGTGTGGGTTCAAACGGGATCCAGCCTCTGCCCTCAAAATATACCTCCGGCCAGGCATGACCGCAGCTGTTGTTAACGACAGTTGTTTCATTGTACACAGTCTGGGTCTTGTAACCGCGGATCACTCTTGCCGGATAGCCCATATATCTTGCCAGCAGGCAGAATACAGTCGCATAATGCACACAGAAACCTTCTCTTTTCTCGAGAATGAAATGATTGATGAAATCTCCCTCAGTCTGCACATAATCGGGAATTGCTTTTGTATTGAGGTTATACTCCAGACTTGCAAGCGCCCGCTCCACAGCCAGGAGTTTTTCATAGTCTGTAAGGCCGGCAGTGGTAATTTCTTCCAGCCACTCCTTCACGGAATCACGGATCTGCGGCGTCGACATATAATATCGTTTGACATAATCGTGATATTCCTCCAGCAGCTCCGGGCTCATATCACGGTAATTCCCACGCAGGTTTTTCCTGGCTGTTTCAAAGCTTTCATTATCGAAAGGTGCCGCAGCGGAGTTCATATAATCGTTGAATACGGTATTTCCGAGGTTCATCTGAAGGAAGGAAATGCTGTATGCGCTTCCATAGGAAACATTACCCGAAAACAGCAGATGCTCGTTCAGATATTCGGTGTCCTTTTTGACCGAGATGTCCCTCAGGACGTTCATTTTCACGGGTGCGAAGACGATCGGCGAACTTATGTCCAGGAAGCGTATCTGAACCGAAGCTTCCCTCAGCAGTGAATTGACCGACAGGCCGCTGTAGACCGTAACTCCGTAATAGCTCTCAAATGCATCGATCCTTGAATAATCTTTGTCGGATTCAAGCGTATTGAACCACTGTCCGTCCTTGAATTCATTAAAGATCTCGCCCTTCAGATACAGGCCGCCGAACACGGTGCTATCGGGTGTTATCTCCATCAGCTCGATGGTCTCGGCACCTGTATTGTCGTAATCCATCCGTTCACTGACATCAAAAGCGATCTTAAACGAGCCTGATGTTGTGACATGACCGTATTTTGATGAGAAACGGTGCATTAACGTCTCGATTTTATCGGATGTATATTCATAAAGATTTTGAACCCATTTCCAGCTGATAGGATTCTTCGGCTTCGGAAAAACGACCAGAAGCAGCAAAAAAGCAAGCAGAAAGGGAATCAGAAATGTCATATACTGCCTGGCCCTGCGGGCGTTTTCGGGAAGAATGCGCCGTATGCCGTTCCTTGTTATTCCGGTCAGAACTGCCAGGACATAGAACATTACAAGTGCCGGAGATGCCTTGTGCAGTCCGTAGCCGGTAAACAGCTGCACGATCATGTAAATAAAAGCCCCTCCCGCAACGATCATATTAAGAACAGGCACTCTGTCACAGATCAGAAACAGCACGAATGAGGCAAGTGATATCATCATAATGCTGAATACCACGCTTTCAATGATCATGACAACATCATTCCGGTCTATCAGAAAATACAGGATGATGCCGACCAGAAGAACCGCAGGGATCATATACATCCTTACCCTGCGATACAGCAGAAGAAGTGCATTAAACGAAATGCTGACGGCTATCACAGCAAAAACATTCCCACGCGTAATAAGCCCGGGATCCACGTAATCATAGACCTCGAGGAATATAAAAAGTGCGATCACCGCCGTAAAGACCGTGCGGTACAGAAAATCGTACAATTCATCTTCCATCTTAAATGCTTAACCTCGTATACCTGAGCTTTCTCCGTCAGGGACAAACCACTTTTCACAGGTAAATCTGCCGCCCGGAGCCGCTTTTACTTCTACATAACCTTCGGCAGATCATCCACGGGATGCACCGGGATCACCATCTGATTCGGCAGATCAAGTATGTCGGACGTATCGGAATCATATCCGACACAGTAGACAACACTTGTTACGCCGGCCATTGACAGTTCGTTCAATGCTTCGTTCAGTTCCTTACCCGTATTCATGACGATCATAAATGCCACCATGCAGTTTCTGAAGGAGGGTTCCGACAGCATGAGACGTGCCGCCTCTCCGGCATCGTCATCCGTTCTGAACTGAATCGAAGACACCTCTGCCGCAAATGTTTCCATCTCGTGCAGCCCCGAACATTTGAGGACATTCCTGCCCACCCGGTAGAATTCAAGCGAGCAGGGTATCGAAAATCCCGAATAATAATTGACGAGTGCCAGGGCTATCTCAAGAGCCTTATTTTCGACCGGTATGAAAACATATTCATCCGTTGATATCCTGCCGGTGTCGATAAATATTGATATTCCTTGTTTTTCCTCACCGTAGGTCAGTCTGCTCTTCAGTTTTCCGGTCTTCGCGCTGAGTTTTTGATGAACACCCTTCAACGGATCCCCTGGTACATAATCTCTTACGGCCGCATCATAATCCGTTGACAGCCGCAT
This sequence comes from Lachnospiraceae bacterium, assembly GCA_017960415.1. The sequence continues at coordinate 3,453 of JAGCZE010000036.1, read as the reverse complement.
ATTTTCCCTGTATGAATTTCTTGCCGGATCATTTTCGATACGAAGCGAGTTCAGCGGGATTATCCTTGCGGATACCACCACTCCGATGGGTTCGGGAACACGGTAGGTCACACTGAAAAGCCTCAGGAAATCGGTAATCGTTATCTCCTTGATCCCAACCTTGTATTCCCCCCGGTAACGGCAGATCAACTTCGTATCGTACCTTGCGCTTTCGTTCGGCAAAAGCTCGTACTCATGATCTTCAGGCATTTTTTCGACATATGAAAATGTGGAATACATTTTTGTCTTAATGCGGCAGAAATTCAGCAAATATTCATTTTGAAGGACAAAATAATAGGGAATGGGCTCACATGCCGTAATATGCTTGCTCTGTACAACCTGATACAGTTTGAAGAACAGATATACAACAAGTAGATATGCATAAGAAATAAGCGCAACAAAGACCAGCCCGAACAGTATCGAATAACTGACCGGCCCGCCGTAAAAGCTCGCCAATACAACTGCGCCGACGCACAGCATAAAATATATTATCCTGTTTCTTTTCATTTATTTTACAGGGACCTCAACGGTCGAAACCAGCCCGCGGAGTATCGTTTCAGCATCCTCATGTGCCATACGCGCTTCCACGGACAGGATCAGCCTGTGCAGCAGAACTGACATAGACATGTTCTTTACATCATCCGGCTTCGTAAAATCGCTGCCGTTCATCATCGCATTCGCCTGGGATGCCCGTACCAGGGCAAGCAGCGCACGGGGACTCGCGCCTATGACAAATCTTCTTTCCTTACGGGTCGCCTCGACGATATTGTAAATATAGTTCAGGACATTGTCTGCCACTTTGACATTTTTGACCTCATCCTGCAATGCCGTGATATCTTCTGAAGAACATACGGCCTCCATCTGCCTGACATCAGTCATGCTGCCTGCAAGTTTCAGTTCATCCTCTCTTGAAGGGTATCCCAGAGACAGTTTCATCATAAACCTGTCCAGCTGCGCCTCAGGCAGCGGATACGTTCCCGCGAATTCTATGGGATTCTGGGTCGCTATGACCATAAATATCCCTTCCACCGGATATGATACGCCGTCCGCCGTTACCTTTTTTTCCTGCATCACCTCAAGCAGTGCGGACTGGGTCTTCGGCGGTGTCCTGTTGATCTCATCCGCCAGAAAGATATTGTTCAGCACCGGTCCGGGTTTGAACACAAATTGTTTGGTAGCCTGATCGAATACGGACAATCCGGTAATATCCGAAGGAAGGGTATCGGGTGAAAATGATACCCTTCCGAAGGAACACTCAACAGATCTTGCAAGAGACAGGGCCAGCGTCGTCTTCCCAACTCCCGGAACATCTTCGAGGAGTAGATGACCTTCTGCCAGAAGGCAGCATAAAACCTTGTCGATCACCGTATCATTACCGACAAACGCAGTATGTATGTTTTCCCTTATCTTCGCGATCAGTTCCGCGGGTTCTGAGATCATATTTAACCTCCGTACTTCTTGCTTTCTGCATCTTTCAGCTTTCCGCATCATCCGCGCCGGGATTCTCCTCATCCCCGGCATCTGTCGTTCCCACGGTGGTCTCACCCGAAAGATATGCTTCAAACTGTTCCATGGTCATCAGGATGCGGCGGGGTTTGGTGCCTTCCTCAGGTCCGACCACTCCGTCTTCGGCAAGCTGGTCCATGATCCTTGCGGCACGGTTGAAGCCTACCCTGTAAGCACGCTGGATCGCTCCGATCGATGCCTTTTTATTCTTGATGATCAGTCTTCCGGCTTCCGCAAAGTACTCATCCCTGTCATTCTGCGGATCACCTGCGGATTGTCCCTGTTCCGCCTGGCCCTGGTTCTTGCTGTCACCGGCGGCATTGCTCTCTATATGCCGGCTTACAGCCTCATTATACATATTCTGCTTGCATTGTTCCTTAATAAACGAAACAACGGCTGCGATCTCCTTATCGGAAACATAAGCACCCTGCAGTCTGACCGGATTGGAAATGCCCTGGGGCGAGAAGAGCATATCGCCCTTGCCCAGCAGTTTTTCCGCACCTGCCTGGTCGAGTATGGTCCTCGAATCCACCAGAGATGTCAGTGAGAACGAAATTCTCGTAGGGATATTGGCTTTAATGGTACCCGTGATAACATTGACCGCAGGCCTCTGGGTAGCGATCACGAGATGTATGCCGGCCGCACGTGCAAGCTGTGTCAGACGGCCTACCGACTGCTCAACCTCCTTCGGATTGCCTGTCATCATCAGATCACAGAACTCATCGATAATGATCAGTATCTGGGGCAGCCTGTCGGGACATTCCTCTTCTGTACCGCCCTCATCATAATACTTCTCTTCCATGAGCCTGTTGTAGGACGCCAGATTGTTGACACCAGCATCGGCAAAACGGTTATAGCGGTCATCCATCTCAGCCACGGCCCAGTTCAGAGCAGCGGTTGCCTTCTTGACATCGGTTACTACCGGAACGAGCAGATGAGGTATTCCGTTGTATCCCACAAGCTCAACGCGCTTCGGATCGATCAATATCAGCCTTACTTCGGACGGCTTGGCCTTATAGAGGATACTCAGGATCATCGAGTTGATGCACACCGACTTTCCGGAACCAGTCGAGCCCGCTACAAGGGCATGAGGCATGCTTCCGATATCCGAGCAGATGATCTTGCCACCGATATCCTTACCGATGGCGCAGGTCAGTTTCGACTGCATATTCCTGAATTCGTCGGAATCTATGAGCTCACGCAGAGATACCGGCGTTGTGGTCTTGTTCGGCACCTCGATACCTACCGCGGCTTTCCCGGGGATCGGTGATTCAATACGGATATCCGGTACGGCAAGTGCCAGCTTGATATCATCAGCAAGTGCAGTGATATTCTTGACCTTAACTCCCTGTTCGGGATAAATCTCATATCTTGTGACTGTCGGACCGCAGGTGGCATCGCCGACCCTGACATGTACTCCGAAGCTTTCAAGCGTGCTCTGGAGCTTGCCGACCATTTCCTTTAATTCGCCGGGATCCGCGCCCTTCGCTTTATCGCTCTTCTTCAGCAGATCGATGGGAGGGAACTCATAAGGAGGATTCCTTCGTAATTCTTCGGCTCTCTCCATCTCCGCCTTGATCTGTTCGGGAGAATTGAACCCAACCGCCCCCGAAGCGTCCCTGTCCGCATTTTTCGACGCGGCGGCATCCTTTTCGGCGTTTTTTACTTCAGCGGCATCATTTTCGATATTTTTCGTTTCCGAGACTTCTCTTCCCGCATTTTTCCCCGAAGAATATACTTTTTCATTCGAAGAATTGCCGCTCAGATCAAATCCGCCGGCTTCCGGCATGCCTGCATTGTCATCATCATAGAAGCTGGCCACCTGTTTCTTAAGTTCCTCGTTCAGTTCCGTGGTATCGGGATATCCCGGATCGTCGGGATCTTCGTCAATGAAATAGTTCGGAGCGG
>JAGCZE010000399.1 GCA_017960415.1 Lachnospiraceae bacterium | reverse complement strand
CCGGTGTGATCGGCATATCGTAGTCGAGAAGTATCAGATCCGGAATATGCGTTGCGATATAGGTAATAGCCTGCATTCCCGACCTTGTGATGGTTACGGTGTAATAATCCGAAAGCCAGTCCTGCATCATTTTGAGGAACGTCACATCATCATCCACGAGCAGGATATGCTTTCTCTTTTTCCTTTCCTCATCAAGATCGGCCAGCTTCTTCATCTGGTTTACAAGCTCCTTCATGTCAAAAGGACGCTCTACTATTCCCGAAATAATGCTTTCCGGGATACTTCGTTTAATCTCCTCGATCTCCTCCTGATATCCTATCAGGCACAGGGTTTTGTCGTTCTCCCCGCAGATATCCTTGACAAATACAAGAACATCGGCCGAATCGAACACGAAGCTTCCGGCAAACAGAACAAATATATCCGTCGCGGGCGCATGCAGCTCGATATCCGAAATGACCGGTTCTATGACCGTTGTCTCAAACTCAGCCTTTTGAAAATTCTTTGCTATGGCATCCGTCATGAATGCCGCCCCTTTTGAAATGATCAAAATTTTTCCTGCCATAATCAACCTTCCCGATCATCTTACGATCATATCATCATAATTACCGTTAAATACCTGTTTTACATGTCGCTGTGATCAGCTTTTTTTATACATCGGATAATATATTAACAATATCCTCATACCGAATATCCGCTGCCGCGGCCAAAAGCTCCTTGCGACGCTGTTTTTCGTCCTCCGGTACGCTCAAACCTTTAAGCCCTTCGATAATGTCAACCGCGCTGTCATAGTCCGAAACAGAAAGAAATTCTTTTATCGCGGTATACATCTCCCGGAGAGTCCCTGCGTCAACCGGTGTCAGGCCGCTCTCATCCTCTTCCTCTGCCGATATCGGAGCAAGGGCCTTCCCCAAAGCCCTGTACCTTTGAAGCAGCCCGGGCAGTTCTGCCGCCAGTGTATCCACATCATTGGCATTGCCTGCATTTTCAAGCTTCTCGGCAAGTGCGCCCAGCTCTTTTGCTCCTATGATCCTTGATGTGCTCTTCAGCGCATGGATCTTTACAGTGGCATTCTTCAGATCCCCCGCTCCGATATAGCCCTCGATCTCTTCGGCATTTGATGCTACCGAGGCCTCATATACCTTCAGTGCGTCGAGCAATGCATCTGCCGACTGGCAATGCTCAAGACCGTCATTTACATCTATTTCAGCGATTTCATAGAGCCAGGCAGGGAGTTCTGTGGTTTCCTCAGTATCAGGGATCTCATCTTCCGAAACGGGTATCACCTTTTCGTCGGGAAGAAGTGCCATCATCATCTTCTCAAGTTTTGAGGATTCAATGGGCTTTGTCAGATAATCGTCGAAGCCGGCCTTGATATAGGTGTCCCTGGCGCCGGCTATTGCATTTGCCGTCAGGCAGACGCACGGAGTATCTTTATTTCCGGTGATCTTCTTTATATCGCCGAGGGTCTCGATGCCGTCCTTGTTCGGCATCATATGGTCAATGAAGATCAGATCGTACTTGTTCTTCTGCGCCATCAGTATGCCGTCATCGCCGCTGTCTGCGGTATCGATGCAGACACGGGTCTTTTTCAGGAGATTAACGAAAACATTCAGGTTCATGGGCGTATCGTCAATTACCAGAATATGTGCATCCGGTGCGGTAAAGCGCTCTTTGTATGTCTTTCTTTCGGTAAGGGAGCGTCTGAAGGATTCCGCATAATCACCGACCGGATCCCAGGCTGTCACGCCCTGCTTTACGGAGAATGAGAATGTTGAACCCTTCCCGTATTCACTTTCCACTTCAAGCGTACTTCCCATCAGGGCCAGAAGCCTCTGGGTAATACTCATGCCCAGGCCCGTGCCTTCTATGCTCCGGTTGCGAAGTTCCTCAATACGTTCAAATTCAGAGAACAGCTTCGGCATATCCTCTTTTTTGATACCTATTCCGGTATCGGATATGCGGACATTGAGCATTATGTTCTTTTCATCATCTTCGATCCGGTCAAAACCGAGTGTCAGTGTAATAGAACCCTTTTCCGTGTATTTGACGGCATTTGACAGGATATTCGTAATGATCTGTTTGATGCGCATCTCGTCGCCGTACAAGGCTTTCGGGGTATTTCCGTCAATGTTCATCTTCAACTCAAGGCCCTTGGCTTCGGCCTTGGTATGGACCATATTTACGAGATCGTTCAGAACAGAAGCAAGATCGTAATCTGCCGTCAGGATATCCATTTTTCCGGATTCGATCTTCGAAAAATCAAGGATATCGTTGATCAGTCCGAGAAGTGTGGTTCCCGCGGTCCTGATACTTTCCGAATAGCCTATGATCTCTTCTTCACTGCTTTCCCTCAGGATCATCTCGTTCATACCGAGAACCGCATTGATCGGGGTACGGATCTCATGCGACATGCTGGTCAGAAATGCGGATTTAGCTTCATTTGCGGCTATTGCTTCCCTTTCTGCTTTTCCCGACCTGAACTTGTACTCGGAAATGACCGAAATGATATTGATTACCGTGATCACGATAAAAAATACGGTAGTACAGATTATCTGGATACTGCTGTAATCCGCGTCTCCGTCAGCATCGAAGATTTCGGCGGCACAAAAAGCATAACCTGCCAGCAGTATACCGTAAGCCCCTGCTTCAAGGATTTTTACCTTAATGCCCGATCTGATGCCTTTATATGACAGGATAACCACAGCAGCCGTAAGGATCAGCAGTATCATGCTGATGGCGCAGGCAGTGACGATCCCTCTTGTTCCGGTATTCAATGTGAATAAAAGATCAAATGCAATAGCCATCACCAGAAAGACGATTATTGCATATTTGAAACGGCCCTTTTGCTTGTTGTCCCCGCGTTTTGCGAAATGCGCTATCAGTATAACAGGCATGTTTGCCAGTGCAAAAATCGAGGCAAAGTTGAAAAAGCGCCCATTTCCCAGCACTGCTTCAAACAGGCTCAGCCTCATGACCGTATAAGCCACGCAGGTCATGCCGAAAAATATCAGCAGAGGCAGTTCCCATTTTCCCCATCCGGAGAAAACACGGATCGTATCGGTAATGAACATTATCACACAACATACGATTATTAAGATACAGCCAAAGAATACAGGAAGACTGCTCTCGATCAGCGACACGATCAGTATCTCGTATCTCGTCACTTCCGCACTTCCTATGGAGATGCCCGTGTTGGTTGCGACCGGTATGACTTCAATACGGATTTTGCTGTATTTAAGTTCGGTCGGAAGTTCTATGATATTCTCGCTGCTTCCGACGACCGTTACCGTTCCTGACCCGTCCGAAGAGTGTCCGGCGCCGGCTACTCCGGCGGGTTGGTCCGTGGGTTCGCCGGCGTTTGTGGCATCCGTTCCGCCGGTTGTTCCGTTTGCAGCTTCCCCGGCGTTCGTTTCCCGGTTCAGTCCCGGCTCTCGTGAGCGGATCAGGCCTTTTTCGTAATATTTCGTAAATTCGTCATCATTACCCAGATAGACCCTGAGTCCGGCATTACGCAGCCTTATGACCACGGCCAGGCCCCCGTATTCGGGTGAAATATCATTTTCCAGGATCAGGGATTCCTCATCTTCCGCAAATTCATACGAAAAAGGCAGGCTGATATCTTCCGTGCCGTCATTGATGTTTTTCCAGCCATCATTCAGACTGACCATGCGTTCACGCGAAATATTCCTGTCACTTCCGCTGAAACTCGGTATAAGTACGGAAAAAATACCTACAAGCATGAAAACCACAAGTGCAGCAATGATAATATTATTGATATTGTCACGTCTGAATATTTTTTTCATCTTCTCCTTCATACCGGCCCACCCCCTTATGGTTTTCCAAATCAGTCCTGCATCGTTTTGCTCTGTCTGTTTTTCAGGGTATTTACCGCCCTCGCAAATGCAAGCTGGGTGCGCCTGTAATCGCGCAGTCCTTCCTTCTCCTGCTCTGCGATCAGGGCATCAGTGCGGGCCTGCCGCTCAAGGGCTTAGTCGACTGCTTCGGGCGCAAGCGCGGAATCGCTCAGTACCCGCGCATCATTCATT
>JAGCZE010000398.1 GCA_017960415.1 Lachnospiraceae bacterium | reverse complement strand
GGAAATCCATTATTGGATCTGCTTACTGCCATAATCGGACTGATCTTTTCCTCGCTGATATATACATTGATACAGTTAGCTTCTTCCGGGCCGTGCTGTTCAAAGGTATCCGACCTGAAGGTTCTCGGATTCAGATTTTCCAGACCCCAGGGAGGAAAACTGGAATACAGAGGCTACAAACCGGGGCTCAGCATTTCCGCTGACATGATCGTGGATTTTAAGAAGCACCCGGATATCGATAATAAAAAGCTGATCGCATTGGATAAGGCGCAGGTTCTTCTCTGCGGAATACTGACCGTTGTCATAGGCATCGTCATCTTTGTCCTCTGCCTTATGTGGTCATTCAGGATAGACTATCATCTGCCTGCATCGGTCGTTTTTCTCTCTGGATTCTGGATCCTGCTCTTTGCAGCCGGCAAGTGCTGTCTTGCTGTTTATTCCGTTTTTTTGGTCAGTTCCGATAAAACGCTCGGAGGTTATTATGCAGCGGCTGTCGGGATGTTAAGATCAGGCATTACGTTTGAGAAGATGGACTTAAAGCCTGTCAGGGAACTGAGCTTTGCCAAAGTGACGGATGCCGAGAAGAAGATGTATTTCCCGGTCTATTTTTGTTACCTTGATGCCAAGGGACTGTACGATATGATGTTCGAAGCTGTGGCTGACATAGAAAATATCATTAAGCCCGGAGAGAGCAGCAAGGCAGTCTTCGTAGACAAGATGATGCTGATCTATTACTACTCTTATCACAATCCGGTTCCTTCCAAGGCTAAGGAATACTATCACAGCCTTGGCACAGATATCGAAAAGGATAACGACAGCAACTCCTTACGCATTAAGGGATTCTACGAGCTCAACTGTTTTGGAAATGTTGAAAAGGCCAGGGAGTATGCCGGTCAGGCAATGGCAAAACTGGACTCCTTCTCGGTTCCCGCCGAAAGGGAATATGAGAGAACATGCATTGCAAAGCTCAACAGCGCGATAGAAGATTTCCTGAAATAAAGGATAAGTATGTATATAAAATAGACAAACAATCAGTTTTTATTGACGGGTTTGTCAACAGTGTTAACAAAAATGACATAAAGCTGTCACAATTTGACTCCTCCTGTGCTATACTCTCTATGGTCAATTGGAGGATGAGGTTTTGGCGAACTGTTTTAAAGGCAGGATGATCAGAGTGTTAAGCGGCATTGCAGCCGCTGCTTTTGCTGTTTCCGGTCTTGCAGTGTCAGTAAACGCAGACTCATATTCAGGCATTACGATCGACGGTGACTTCAGTGACTGGGATAGTGTGGTCAAGTACGGCTGCATCAGTGCGAGCAGCCACGTAAATGAAGCCGCAATGGTCTGGGACGGCGACTGGATCTACATCTATATTGATGAGGAACAGCAGAATTCCGCTTCCTGGTCTAGTGATCACTGGAATACGAACGGCCAGTTCAACATCAAGACCGATCTGGGTTATGTGCTGGTCATTACTTTTGAGAATAACGGTGCCGCAGGCAATATCATCGAGGTTACCGATGTTGAGACAGGTGCAGTCTATAATGCCGCCAACGGAGGCATCAAGGTAGCCTTCAACAGCGAATACTCGACATGGGAAGCTCCCACGCTTACCGAGATCGCAATCCCTTCCAGCCTGCTTCCCCAGTATTCTTCGACCATCAACTTCGGCTACTATCTTGGAGGCAATATAATCACCGGTGTTGCGGATTGCAGCGGTTATATCCACGTGGATCCCGACGATCCGACGCCGACTCCGGATCCCGATGAACCGACACCCGTTCCGGATCCTGATGACCCGACACCGACGCCCGAACCGGACGATCCCACGCCCACACCCGAGCCGGATGATCCCACGCCTACGACTGCTCCCTATAACGACGGTTCCGGCATTGTCATCGACGGTGATTATCATGATTGGGATTATTACCCTGTTACCACTATCCAGTACGATACTGCCGGTATGAGCAACAACTATAATGATGCCGAAGGCTCCATTTACCAGAGAGACGGCATCGCATACGTTCACTGCATCGCCAATGAATTCAGCAAGCAGGATACCGGTTACAAATACGGAACTGAATTTCTTGAAGTAACGGTTATTTTCGGTTATACGCATACCAAGCTCATAGCAATAGAGCTCGGACCTGACGGCAGTCTTGACTGGAGCTCTTCGAGGGCGCGTTCCATGTCTGAAGGCACACATCATTATGCGCTGTTCTATTTCTCCGATGCCGGTCTGTCCTCCAACATCAATGACATTTCCTCACTTGATCACTATCTGGGTGATATGTATGTAACGATCGAAGATCATCAGGACGAGACGGAGTTCTGGTTCGACATAGCTGCTCTTGCTGAATGCGGCAACATTGAACCTGACGAGTCACAGTCCATTTTTGTACACTTCCACAGAGTAGGCTGGCCGATGCTTGAGACATCGGGGGTATCGACGGGACCGGTTTTCGTTGCTGTCTTATCGACAGTGGCGGCAGGCTCATTTATCACCCTTAATCGCAGAAAGAAGGATAAATGATATATATAGTCTCCGCCGCCGCAATAGCCTTGTGGATCTGGCTTCTTAGAGTACTTAGAAAAGCAGGGCTCAGGTTTTGGAGATATCTTTTGGGTTCCTGCGGAATATTCATTCTTCTCATGATCCTTGTAAGACCGTGGCTCGTTCTGCCGCTTGCAAGGCTTATCGCCGCGATCGCAGGAATATTCGGAAAAGTATCAGGCTTTTATCAGGCCTATTACCGTTACGGGGTAATCTTTATCGAATCCGCCAAGGGTGCGATCACAGTAAACATCGATCTTGAATGTTCCGGCTTTATCGAGATATCGGCTTTTACCTCGCTTCTTGCGTTCTACAGCATCTATACGGTGCCCGAGCGCATATATGTCGGCATTGTCGGAACACTTTACACGATGCTCACGAACGCTTTGAGGATCTCAGTGATCTGCACCATGATCCATTTCCTCGGAACGGATTATTACTATGTAGCCCATACCATTGTAGGAAGAATCGTCTTCTATGTCCTGCAGGTAATCCTGTACTTCTTTGTATTTACCAAGCCTCATGTCCTGAAGATGCGGACGGGTGATTTCGGATACAACAAGAAAGAAGAGACTGCGGCGAAAAACGGGGGAGATGCATCATGAACAACATAATGACGCATTTGCTCAATCCTTTCTTT
>JAGCZE010000397.1 GCA_017960415.1 Lachnospiraceae bacterium | reverse complement strand
GTTAAGTTCTACAACATGGAAGTTGAACTCGACGAGAACCTCGAGACCAAATATCACGGTTTCTACTGTATCGGCGACGGCAGCGGCGTAACACATTCATTGTCTCACGCTTCGGCAAGCGGTGTGTACGTAGCCGGCCGGATCATGGAGGAGATCGGAGTAAGATAACAAAAAGCGGCTGCCGCATTGAAATAATGCGACAGCCATAGTTTTTACATAAGAATCATTTGGCTAAATTGATCACTATAGCGGGACGAACTACATATACATCTCTTGTAACCGACCATCCGTCTCTTCTTATCTTGCCTTCGCCCAGAGTATAAGTAGCTTTACTTTTTGCATCACCCGGAGTACGCAGCCAGCTCAACGCAACGGTGACACCGTCTTTGGTCTCGTCGTCGAGTATTCTGGCGCCCTTTTCCATTACATATTTTGTAACACCGCATTTACGTAAAGAATCCTTTTTTAACGGATCGCTCTTAAAGCCATAGCTCTTATTGGTTGCTTCTGCCCACGAAAGAACAAATACTTTGTCTTTTGTTGATTTTCCGCCTTTTGTATTGTACTTCGGGTTTTTATCGTTCTCCAGCTTAGTCTTTTTTATCTGATCCTTCTCGAAAGAATCAAATGCTGTATCATAGAATTCACTGTTAAGCCACTTACGAAGACTGCAGTTTTTCCAGGTTATATTAACCTCTTCATCATTGTAAGCATGAGTATCCAGCCCGTATTTGCTCAGTACAAACAGTTCTGTATCAGACCTTGACAAAACTATCCATTTGATGGGTTCCTTGCCGTTTTCGGTATTGTTGTCCTGTTCATATGATCCGAAAGTTATGATATCGCCCTTCTTGGCCTTGGAAATATCGGTAATCTTATCATTGATCATATCGCCGGTTTTAATGATCACCGCTTCAGTTTTACCTGTTGCTTCTATAAGATGTTCTGATTTTTTACCGAGGACCACTTTTATTGCCGGACGAACACCAAATCCTTCAGCATAGATATCTTCACCGTCATCATCCACGTGATCGGTATATAACTCTTCGCCCCAGCATTCGCATTTTACAAATCCACCGTCCTCACTTACCAGATAAAACTCGCTATTGCTACCCGACCGCAGCCACCAGTAACAAGCATATTTTCCATCTCTTGTCTTATATGACGGGCCGGGAGTTAATGAACTTCCTGCCCAAACGCCCCGGGCCCTGGCGTATGCGGTAGGCGAACACCTGCGATCCATAGCCTTATAGAAAATATTTTCCATTTTTGATGTTTCATCGTATGACAGCAGAAAAACCTTATCCGTCGTACCCGTATCAGGCAGTTCGGTTTGGGCAATTACGTATGCTTCCGCTTCGGCAAAAGCCTCATCCATAAAGTCGCTGTTCAGCCATTTTCTGATATCTGATGTGGCCCATGTGCCATCAAAGTCTTCACCGTCATCAATGATCTTCTCATCAAGCGCATATTTGCTCAGAAGGAAAGCTTGTGAACCGTCATTTGACAAAACGATCCACTCGATAGGCTCTTTACCGTTCTTCTTATTACCGTCCTGTTCATAAGCACCGAAAGTGACGATATCACCGGCTTTAAAATCAAAAGTGGCTGCATTTGCCTTCTGACTGCTGAATGCCGGGCTCAGACACATTACCAAAATCATTAATACCATCAATGCCTTGCGAAAACCTGTTTTCATGTAACCCTCCTCGTTCTTATGAATGTAATTGATCCACCGTTTGCTCTGTTCTATCAAGGCTGTCAGGCCCTTGATCTCTGTTTATCAACTAATTCTCAGCTTATTCGGTATATTTATATTTTTTCATGATCTGTCCCGATGTGATACAGATCAGGATTCCGGTCACTCCGAGAATTCCCATCATAAGCGCCGCACCCGATCCTTTTCCGCTTCCAAAAAGTGTTGTCCAAAAAGAATCATTACTTTTCACGGCCATAAACGGTTCGCAGACTCTGTCTACAAGAAATCCGCCCAGAAACAGACCTACCGGAATGGTAAAGAACTGCAGGGTATTTCTGCAGGCATACACTCTTCCCTGCAGCTCTACCGGTATGACATTTCGCATGATCACATTCTGATTGGCTGCCATAAGCGGTACAAATATCCATCCGATGATCTGCGCGATGCACCATAAAACCGAGCTTCTGGAGAATGCCAGCAGGAAATTCTCTATTCCGAGCGCGAAAAGCATGGTGAGATATATAACCCTGACTCTGTCCTTTGGTTTCGGCAGGATCATCGGCAGAAAGCTTCCTGCCACCATTGCCACGCCGGAAAATGCTGTTACGATCCCATATACGTTGTTGCCCTCCCTGGGTATTACAAGTGCGGGAAGCACCGCGTCAAATGCAGATGCTGTAAGATTCACTCCTGACATAAACAGGATAACGGTCAGGATGAGCGGCGTATCTTTAAGAAATCTGATCCCTTCTTTTGCCAGTTTGATCACATTATCCTTTTTATCGGCATTCTCCTGAATCCCGGGAAGTTTTATAAAGAAAAATAACGTCAAAAATGCAATTGCAAAAGTCAGAAGATCTACGGCTATCACCAGATCAAGCCCTGCAATACCATAAATTGCAGCAGCGATAAGCGGATTTCCTATTGATATGAGCGAGCGTGACAATTGTTGGAATCCGCTGGTTTTCTGATAATGTTCTTTGGGAACGATAAGTGTATAGGCAACTTCCGATGCCGGTTGCTGCACTGTATTCATAAGCCCCGAAAATGCATTGATAACGTATAGGTGCCACATTGTAAGTGTATCCGTCTTATACAGCACAAATACAATAACAGTCGTGAGCGCAGCCAGAAGATCGCATACAAGCATCGTCTTCTTTTTATCGAATTTATCTGTTATTGCTCCTGCAAAAATACTCATGACAACATATGGGGCATAGGTACAGATTGTAAGAGTGGCCGTACTTAGAGCCGATCCGGTCTTTTCGTAGATCCACAGAGTCAGTGCAAATCCTGTTATTGCACTTCCAAGCTGTGACAGGCTCTGAGTACTCCAGATTACGTAAAAATCTTTTAATCCTTTAATTTTGTTTTTCATTTTCCAACCGCCATACAAATATATCTCATTATATCATTTCCATGATATGAAATAAAGGACGCATGACGCAATTATATAAAAATACGGGGTTGCCGCATCAGACCTGAAAAAGATATGAGACTGTCGCACCATAATGCGACAGCCTCTTTCTCAGTGGTTGACTGTACTTTCATCCTCTACGGATATAAATTCGTAGCCGCTTACGGCTGCATCACCGATCTCCTCCATGCCGCTCTTTACTTCGAAGGTTTCGATCTTCATCTGTACGATGGCGTGTGACTCGTAGATATCGCTGTTGTCACGTGTGTTGCCGCTCTTCAAACCGCACAGACGGTTGGGAGAGAGCAGGATGCGGGGCTTGGTGGGTGTATGACCTGTTGAAACAAGCTCTTCGTAGTGCTGTTTCTCTATCTGGATCATCTCCGCAAGTATATTGGGAGAAGTAAAGGTTGAATCAAGGATCAGATTGTAGTTGGTGGGTTTGAAATACTCGATCCCGTAAATGTCTTTATAACGCGCGTTCTCGGTATGAGCGCGCTCTATGAGCTTCGATTTCGCATCGAGCATGTCGGCATAGGTCTCAACGTCTCCGCGGCTGTCATTGAAGACACGGCGGGCCGCTTCGTTAATGTCAACAGCGAGAAAGACCTTGAATGAATTGACTGCAAAATGCCATGCGAGGCGTGAATCGAAGAAAAGATCCTCGGAAGTTTCCTCGGAGATCTTACGTACAGTATCATCGATAATGTTATCAAAGCTGTGATCCGTCTCCATCAGGTGATTCATCTCAAGAACCGTAAGACCGCGTTCGGCGGCCAGCTGGCGCATGATCTTGCCTGTAGAGTAGATCTCATAACCGTACTGTTCGGACATCAGACGGCTGATAGTCGATTTACCGCTTCCAAGATTGCCGGTGAGAGTAATATGCATATTGAAAACCTCCGTTATTCGTAGTCACGTCATTAACCATTATATTCCAATAAGCATATAAATTCAACAAAAAACTGATCGTAACGACCGCTTCCGGGGCGGAGTCGGATTTTTGTTGTGGAATAATGATATCTGTGATAAAATGTAAAACGAATTTTGTGATTACTGTTCACATGTATGCCGACCGGAAATTCAGGGAGAGTGACCGATGCTCCGGGAAAGTGAACGAAATTTTCGGGAGAGTCGTGAGCAGCACTGTGCTGGGGCGGAGGTTTGAACCAAAATATGATCTATACCGTTACACTTAATCCTTCACTTGATTATACAATGGAGTTCGATTCAGTCGAATCCGGCGGACTGAACCGCGCGAGAGCCGTTCAGATCGCAGCGGGTGGGAAAGGGATCAATGTTTCGAAGGTTTTGACCGGATTGAATGTAGAAAACACGATACTCGGCTTTGTGTGCGGATTTACCGGTGATGAGATAGAAAGAAGCCTGAGCAGCGAGGGCTGTGAGTCTGAATTTATCAGGCTTGACAGAGGATTATCGAGGATCAACGTCAAGGTCTGTTCGAAAGATATAACGGAACTGAACGCTCCGGGACCTGAAATCCCGACAAAAGCCCTGGAAAAGCTGGAAAAGCAGCTCGACAGGCTGGGCGAAGGTGATTTTCTTGTCCTGGCGGGGAATATACCCGAAGGACTGCCGGAGTTTTCATATAGGATGATCACAAGCAAGATGAATACAAAGGGCGTGAGGACCATTGTGGATGCATCGGGTAATGCGCTGCTTTCTACACTGGAATTTTCACCGTTCCTGATAAAGCCGAACAGACAGGAACTCGGAGAACTGTTCAGCGCGAAGATCACCGGTCGTGAGAATATCGAAAAATACGCCATGGAATTGCGCTCAAAAGGAGCCCGCAACGTACTGGTCTCGCTGGACAGCGATGGCGCGTTACTGGCCGCGGAAAACGGGGAGATCATTTACAGACCTGCCCCCGAAGGACACGTGATAAATCCTGTAGGCGCCGGAGATTCTATGCTGGCCGGCTTCCTGTGGGGATATATTGAAACCGGAGATTACGCCGAAGCCTTGAAATGCGCAGTTGCAGCAGGAAGTGCAAGCGCATTTTCGCACGGATTCGCATCGGGTGATGATATCAGGGCTCTGAGGAGACTGTTATGATCCGGGGAAATGCTCTGATTCAATTTTGAATAGGTAACACAGCCAGCATATTGACCGCAAATGGCATTTTGTTGATTTGCGGTCAACAGAAACCAAGTTGAGTACTGACCGCAAATGGCGTTTTAATGATTTGCGGTCAACAGAAACCGAGCAGCGTATTGACCGCAAATGGCATTTTGTTGATTTGCGGTCAACAGAAACCGAGCAGCGTATTGACCGCAAATGGCATTTTGTTGATTTGCGGTCAACAGAAACC
>JAGCZE010000396.1 GCA_017960415.1 Lachnospiraceae bacterium | reverse complement strand
TATACAATATAGAAAAGAGCTTGTATGACCAACATTACGGCGAAGAAGAATATGACAGCGTGAACGTAGATATTGACGAAAATTCAAGCGAGAGAGATCAGATATTAGGGCTCTTGGACATGGAGGTCGCATCGGATTTCATGCCGTCGATCCTTAACAAGGTGTTCAACAGGATGGTATATTGCGGAGACCCTGTACGTATAACACAGAAATCGACCGTAACCATAGAAAAAGAGCTGACTGTTGAAAGCTTTATTTATATAGAGGTGGACGATGAGGACATTGATCTGGAAGATGCATGGATCGAAGATGGAATGCTCGTAACAGTTGATGAACATGGGCATGAAACCCGCGAATGGCTCTCGACAACAACTACGGAAGACGGAACCACGATGTATCATTACGGCGAAACAAGTGAGGACGATACTTCATCAACGGATACCGAAAATTCAGGTGCTGAAACAAGTTCTGAAACGGATCCAGATACGGAATCAGACTCCGAATCAGATGAAGAATCAGACACTAAGCGTAAATTAGTAACAGAAAAATCACACTTTACACATACTTACGAGGCGGAGATAGACTATTGTTATGACGTTTATTATCTGCACCGGCTGACAGCATATGAATATATGCAGGAATACGGTGGCGAGATGACAAGCGAAGAATATGAGCTCCAATCAGCAAACCTTGCACTTCTGTATGGTGACATCTCGGCATCCAATAATGATATAGACATGGGATATTTCGATATGGATATGGTTGGATACGTCAACAACTTCCTGACACGCGACACCATAACTATGTTGTTAGGTGATACATATGACCTGACAGAAGAATTATTGACGCTTGGATATCCGGTAGACACCCCTTTAGAAATACACGGAAGCGGACTGACGTATACAGCCGGACGATGCAAACTTACCGCAACTGAAGTTGGAGAGTATCTCGTGACCGTATCGGCGAAGGTAACAGATCCCGAAACGCAGCAGGAACAGTACAAATACCATGCAACGACAGTAAAAGTAATAGACAACGCCATAAAACAACTAATGGCATTTGTTCAGAAAGTAAACGACGAACAATGGGCATACACGCAGAAACACAGGTGGGACTATCGCTCGGCAGATTGCTCAAGTTTTGTATACGGCGCATATTCGTATGCAGGAGATCCATCGGGATATACAGTACAGCCAAAAGGGCAACCGCCTACGACCGGAATGGGATACAAAGTCGCGGACAGTTCGGATATAACAGCCGCTGGCGAAGCAAAGTTCGGAATAGCAAACAGTCAGATCATAGGAATCGACAAAGATCTTGCAGCAAGATGGGGAGTATCCTATGATCAGATGTCGGGAGCAAAGAATGCCCGCTCCGTAACGGCAGAAGAGCTCTTGCCCGGAGACCTGATATTCTACAAAATAACAGACAGTAAGATGCAAGAGCCGGGATATGAAATATATGCGTCCCGATTCATGAATATATGTCACGTAGCTATGTATGTGGGTGACCAGAAGACATACGACGGATACAGCGGAAAAGTGGCTCACATGTGCGCGAGCGAAGGTGACATCCCCGGACTTATGATAACAGACTATGAAACAACAAGGGAAACGCAGCGCGTCCTGATCATAAGACCGTTCGGAAACAAATAGCTATAGTACTGTAAAATACACAAAACACAATATGTTGTGTTTTCCGTTCAGAAAAGATGTAAAATCTTGCACGGTGCAAAAATCAATAAAAGCACTATAACGGCAGACAAATGCCGATATAGTGCTTTTTTATTGTCTGAAAATTTAATGCGCGTGTCTTATTCACGGATACTTGACAAATTGACTAAAGCACACTATAATAACCCTATAAATGTGTTATACACAAATTTCCACACAGAAAAGAGGGCAGGGAATATGAACTCAAACGTACGAATGCCGTCAAACGTTCTGACAAAGGGATATTTGCTCGGCAAGCCTATCGGCTTCTGGATAGAAGCATTGGTTATGGATCTGATAGCAGTCGCGATAGTCCTCAAGCTTCCACTGCGGACAGCACCCAAGATAATGCTGTTGCTTTTTCTTGTGCTCGGTTTAACGATAGTGTTCTTACGAGGTATCAAGAACAGATCAGTCTTCCAAACCCTTAGATATCTAATAGTTTATTACCGCCGTAAAAGGCGGCTTCATCTGACAACCCCAAACTATATGAAACGAATTAAATACGAGGAGGCAAGCAACGAATCCGTTGCGGAACATTATGAAAAAATCTTTAAGCAACGTATCAATGGATTCATTGACAAATACGCTGTTGACGAAAACAGCGAAAATGGCAAAGAAGATTAGGGATTCGGGTAATGAGAATATAAAAAGAAGCAAGCGTGCGTCCAAAGATTGCTCTGTACAGGAATATATTCCGGTGAAGGATATCGTAGACGGGTTTGTTATAACCACGGATAGCAGATATCTAATGATACTGGAGATAGACTCGATAAACTTTGACGGGCTATCAGATGAAACACAGCAGTCGATCATAAATAACTTTACAAGGCTGTTTCAGAAAAACTTCAAGAAGGCATCCATACATATTCTGACGGATAATTATTCTCCGAGGAAGATATGGAAATCTATGGATAGGGCGAATAAAGACGAAACAGACCCGCAACGGATCAGTATGATAGCTGCATACAAAGGGTATATACAGAGAATATCGTATGAAGCATCCGTTGTAAAAAGGTATTTCCTTGTAGTTGAATACACAGGTGACAGCGAAGGTAAGAGATCATACGACAAAGAAGAGATAATACAGCAGATGCAGGAACTGCGGCTCAACACAATCAGCACTCTTAAAGCCGCAAGGACGAAAGTAATGTACGATCCAAAGACGGATAACCCGTCTGCGGTAACAGCCGATATCCTATATTACTTCTTTAACCGGCGCTCTTATAACTACACAAACATTACTGAACGCAGACAGCGTGCAAAAAAAGATTATGAGGAATACTACAAGGAGACCGGTTCCAACAAGAAAGCGACCATAATAGACATCATATCGCCGAAAGGTTTGAGGTTTGATAAGACTTCATATGTGTATCAGGATGGTTATTACATGACATACCTCGGAGCAAAAGGTGATGGCTGGCCTCTGACCGTAATTCCCGCATGGCTGAATACCATGGATAGGGGCAGTGATAACATAGATATCACCGTAAGATTTACCGCAATGCCAAAAGATGCAACGCTTAAAGCTCTTACAATATTGACGAGGAACCGGCGACTCAGCGTAAAGGAAAAACTGAGTAAGAACAGAATAGAAGAAGCCGAGGATATGCAGGAAAAATATCAAAACTCCCAGTTTATCGTACAGGCCCTCAATGGAATGGACGATCTGTTCAATGTTAACCTGATCGTCACAATACGAAATTCCGACAAAAAAGAAGCTGAACTCTTAAAGCGTAGGTACATCAAAGCAAATCAGGGCTTATTTGAATTCGAGGACAGCTGGTTGTGCGCGGAGGATTATTACAGGGCAACGATGCCCCTTTTGTGTAAGGCCTCCTGCTTGGCTCGTCTTAATCGTCAGGTTATAAGCTCACATATCGGAGTAATGTATCCGTTCAATGAAAATAAGATCAATCAGCCGAGCGGATATCTGCTTGGTTTGCATGAGAATCAGCCTGTTGTTCTTGATAACTTCAATAAGGCATACCCTAACGGAAATATGTTCGTAATCGGAACATCAGGAGCAGGAAAGACATTTACGCAATGCGTGCTGAGTGGAAGATACAGTTTGAACGGAACGAGAATCAATTGTATATGCCCCGCAAAAGGTTTCGAGTACAAAGGCTTAACAACCTTGTATAACGGACAGTACATAAACCTTGCCCCTGGCTCTAAGCATTGTCTGAATATCATGGATATAACAAGCGAGGCAAAACTCGACAGCGACGATGAAAACGCAGCGGTCGTATCGAAGGATTCTGTCCTTTCAAAGAAGATAAGGATGCTCACCGCATGGTTCTCGCTCAATATGAGCGATGGTAAAGAAGGCGGTTTATCAAAGAGGCAGTTGTCGGAAATGACCGTACTTTTACATAACGTATATGGAAAATTCGGAATAACAGATGAGCCCGACAGCCTGTTCAATGAGGACGGCACAAAGAGAACAATGCCTATCTTGCAGGACTGGTATGATGAATTACTCAAGAGTGAAACTGTAAGCGACCTCGCTTACGTGCTTGAATATTATATCAACGGCGGTGGTAAGTATCTGAATGCACAGACAAATGTTGACTTGTCGAGAATGATAACGGTTTACGATGTGAGCTTCGATCAAGGCGCTGCCATACCAAAAGAGTACGGCCCCGCATACATGTTCCTTGCATTTCAGACAGCGAATGCGAAGGTTAAGGAAGACCTCGACAGGCGAGATATGGTAGTTATCGATGAGGCGTGGATGATGCTCCGTAACGAAGACTGTGCTAATCAGGTGTCGGATGCTATCAAACTGTATCGAAGCTATCATGGATGCTGTATCATAGCGACACAGGAACTTGCAGATTTTGCGGAAGGCGCAGGCAATCACGGAAAGACAGTATTGAATATATGTGCGATAAAACTTCTTATGAAATGTTCAGAGGCATCCGTCCCTTTGCTTAAAGAAATCTATGGCATCTCCAAAGAAGGAGCAGAAGAGATGATGAACTATGAGCCGGGGCAGGGATTACTGATAGCAGATACTAACAGGATGAAAGTAAAAGTTATGCCCATGCAGGAAGAGATGAACGCCTACGACACAAGCCGTGGCGAACGAAAATGACAGAAGAGAGGAAAGAGAATGTTAACCGTAACTCTGGATAAGGAAGCCATGGGACTTAATATATCCGCAGCTTACCCTTATGGGGAACGCATAAAGAAAATCAAGGGTGCGTACTGGGATGGCACGATAAAACAGTGGCATATATACAAGACACAGCTGTACGACCTGATGAATGACTTTAAAGGCGAGATATATTTCAAGACTCCGTTATGGGAAATATTAGGGCAGGAGCCACCTGATGTCAGCTCTGAATATAAGCTCGACCCGTCACTGAAGATCCCCTCGATGAAACTTTCACTGTCTCCT
>JAGCZE010000395.1 GCA_017960415.1 Lachnospiraceae bacterium | reverse complement strand
TTGTATGATGTTATGCTGTCTGCTCGCGAACTCGGCAAGCATGTTGTGTTGGATTATCATATATATGCCCCTGTCAGAAAAACCTAGTAAAAACGACTGCTTATTTTGTTTCAACGGTCTCGATCGACAATCACGAAAGATCGCCCGGAGGCCCTGAATTAATATTTCTGTACAGTTTATCGGCATTTTACTGCGAAATCATTACAGCAGTAAGGAAATTCGTTGCAGAAAAAACAAATTAATCAGAAATGGTTTTAATGAGGAAAACAGCAAATGAGCTATTTCTTTGTATAACTATCATGGCTCAGGGCTTGAAACCGTTGACGGGCAGGAATCCAGGCTTTATAATAAAGAATGTGGCTGTTTATCATTGAATATGTATGTTATTGATGGGGCTTTAAGTATGAAAGTTCATTTCATTTGTTACATGAGGGAAGAAATATGAACGGAAAACCGGATATACGGGTCGAGGTCGATCCGGAGTGCAAAGACGTGGCGGTTGTGATAAAGACCGACAACCCACAGAACGCTTTTGTTGAGAAGATTATTTATGCCGTTGAACATTGTATTGAGAATGAATATCCGCAGATTACAGTGTACAGCGGTAATTCGGTCGTGCTGTTAAACCAGTGGGACATCGTGCGGATCTATACTGAGAATCGCAAATTAACCGTATGTACCTCAACAGGCAATTACGAGTCACGTCTGAGCCTGAGCGAGCTTGAAACGATGCTGCAGGAAGATATCTTTGTGCGCATCAGCCGTTTTGAGATCATCAATCTGAAAAAAGTGCAGACTTTTGATATGACCGTCGCCGGAACCATCAAGGTTGTGCTTGAGGACGGTTCGGAAACCTGGGGGGCAAGGAGAAATGTCAGGACTATCCAGCAGAAGCTGAAAGGCGGCCTTAAGGGAGGTGAGAAGAATGAGTGATACTATGAAAAAAGCGATCATTCTGAGCCTGATCGGGGGCCTGTGCGGAGCAGCGATATGTTTTGCGATGTCGAGCCTTTCGGGAAGCAGCGGAGATTCCACGGATACAGGTACCATTGTATTCTATTATGTGATCAGCTTCCTCCATGGGGCCATATGTATGGGAACTGCTGTCATTTACGATATTGAACGTTGGAGCGTGGCCCGGACCACTATCACTCACTTCCTGATCACGCTTACCAGCTTCTATATACTCGGAACCCTGCAGCACTGGCTGGTATTCTTCAGCACGACGTTCTGGATCATAACTGTGTGTTTTGTAGTAGCATATTTCATTGTATGGGCTATCATTAATTTTCGTTACCGTAAGGCCGTCAGGGAGATGAATGATGAGCTGAAGAAACTGAAAAAGCCGGATACTATTTAGCTTTACCGTTCGGTCATCAATAATGACCGTTTAACCCGAAACACATGATTTCGGGTTATTTTTATGCTATAATCTCCGATACATATAATACATTATGTAACCAATCCTCTTTATTGTTTATATTCTTGAATTATTGACAAAGAAAAACACGAGAGTCGGATGTATAGTTAGGGAAATGGGGCAAAGTCAGTATTTGCAGTGGAAATTGGGACAAGGAGGTCTATTATGGAAAAGAACAGAATAAAGGATATTAATACTAACAGCTTCAGGATATTTGTCGGTGTTCTTCTGTCGATAACGGTAGTGCTCTGCACATTCGGTTTTTCTCATATGACCCCGGTGGCTGCCGGTTCGGGAATATCCGTCAGTTTTGTCGGAAATGGGGAAATAAGAGGTACCGTAGGAGTTCCGATAGATCCCTATACCTTTACCATGACAATTAACAACGGTGGCAGTTTTTTGGGAAATTATGCGGCCGGAGATGATGTTACATGGTTGTTTGCGGGCCTGCGTAATCCGGAGAAAAATCAGTATCGTCTTACTCCGGTAGGACTGACTGTGAAGACTGTAAATGCCATTTCGGCAGGTGATACTACAGGAACCTTTGTCATATCGGGTACTCCCTGGATGGCGGCGACTTACGGACTTCAGCACAGTATACAGGAACGATACGTTGTTTCGGGCAGTACCTCACAGACTCTTGTAGGAACGTCCGGATGGATCTATTTCAATATATCAAGAGCCTCCGGGGATACCAAGCCCTCATCGAGTCTTTCGCCTTCTTCATTGAAGATCACAGGTTCGCAGAATAATTCGATCTCCGGAAAAGAACTTACATTTAATATCACAGGCGGCAATTTTATCGAAAGCTTCAGTGCGGGTACCGATGTATCGGATTGGCTGCGTTCTGACAGCTATTATGTTGATTATCTGAATGATTATGAATTTATCACGGCACTTTTGCCTCAGGGTATGACCGCAAAGCTGAAAAATGCGATCAAACCCGGCGACAGGAGCTGTACTGTCATTATTTCCGGTACACCTGCGCACGGTTCGAGCGATTTTATAGCGATCGTTCCTGAAAAGGGTGTTCTTGCAACAGCAGGCAATGCGCAGAGTGAGAACGGTTACGGTTCTTTGGGCTACGGCACCGGATGTAATGAGGACTACAGATATAATATTTCAGGAGCTTCCGTTGCGCCTTCCATCACAGTGGATGATGTGAGTGTTTTGGCTACTGTAGGGGAGTCAATTCCCGACAATTTGATAACTTTCAGGCTTCATAACTGTACACTTGCCAAGACCTATGCGGCGGGGACAGACATTACAGGATATTTCGAAAAGACAAATACGCAGGGTATTCCGGTTCCTGCAATGGAAAAATTCGGCAACAATGTACATGTCCGTGTTGTTGAATTCAATGAAGGCGCGGATTACTTTACCTGTAAGATAGAGGGTACTCCCACTGCCAACGGAAGCTGTGATCTCAAGCTGATCCTTTTTGCGGATGAAACAAGTCATATCGTGAGTTTACGATCGAAACGCGGAAATGCACGTTTTGCAGTTAGCCGTCCTGATACAAGTCCCAGTGTTTACATTTCGGGAAGCAACTTTGAGTTAAAGACAGGTTTCAGTATCGATCCTTCGGAAACGGCGTTTGAAACCGGTATAATGGGTGGTGACAGTAGTTCAACATCGGGTGTAAGGTACAAAATACTCGGAGTTTTTAACAAGGACACTGATATTTCAAGTTATTTCAGCGGACTTCCGAGCGGTGTGAAAGCTTATGCCGCCGCATCGGCCTCCGATCCCCAGGATATGATGGTTTACCTTAAAGGTGTACCTGAAAGGGCAGGAACTTACAACGTGAAGTTCAAAGTCAGTTCCATGAAGTACATGAAACAGACCTATTCGGGGTCGACTTCGTCAAGCTGGTCGAATGACGGATGTACCTCGGATCTGTTATCATCTTCGTTCCTGACTGTTACGGTTACGGATGATACCAATTTTGGCTATTTATATGACAATTCATTGCCGGTTACAACCTCGGAGCTTCCTTATGAGCAGTTTGTTACAGAGGCAGCTTCCCGGCAACTGACTGTATCCGGTCGTATTTCGACGCAGAAACAGGTTATAGTCGAGAACGGAACTCCACGTGTGACTGATAAATCGGTATACAATATCTCTGAAAATACATTCAGACTCTATTTTCCGAAGATTACAATATCTTCGGCTTATAAAAATGACGCTGTAATGAATGATATGATCCGCCTCACCGGTTCGCCCCTGACGGATTATGAGATACGTTTGGACGAGGAAAACGGTATAGCTGCTGGAACCTTTTACGGAAAGACCATAACCGTTTACCTGAGCCATGTGAATACTACGGCTGTTGCGCATCAGGGAGCGATCACTCTTCAGGTAAAGGACGGAAGTACATGGAAAAACATAGTCCTTCCTACAGGATCCGCTTATGATATCAACGAAGTCATAGACGGCAATTCCAATCCGGATACTTCCAAGGCTTCCGGGCTTTCGGCGTCAATCGGGGATTGCAGCATTAACGGGATCGCATGGTATATGCTGCAGGATCGGGAAGGAATAGAGATAACATTGAGCGGAGCGCAGTTTACTACAAATGCTGCCCGAAGATATCATGATGTTACAAAATGGTTCACAAACCTTCCTGCGAATACATTTGCGATGGTAAAGGAAACGGTAACGGATTCTGTCCGTTCAACCGTAAAAATTGTGTTTGCAAAACGTAAACCAAACTCCGGAGTGACTTACAGTACACCCCAGTCCGTAAATACCGATCCGATACGCCTTACGATCCCGTTTGAAGATATTACGGCAACGAACGGCGGAACAGCTCCCTGGAGCGGTTTGAACGGTGGAGTTGTAACTACGCTGAACAGCAATGCTGTATGGAATATCCTGAATTCGGATACGTTTTCGCAGGCTGACAAGCCTATGATCGTGTCGAATACATTGACCGGAGTATACAGTGCAAATCCTTCAACGGGTATCGGAACCGGTGAAATGAATATATTTGTTTACATTCCGGCATCAGTATACGGCACTCTTTATCAGGAAGCGCAGCAGGAACTTGAAAACTATCAGCAAAACCCTGATCCGGATATGCCTGAGGAACTGGTTGAACAGCTCGGAAAACCCCAACTCACACTTAAACTGACAGGCGAGGACGGTTTGTTCAATAACATATACAGCGGAAGTGACTCGATCGAGATACAGGGTACAGGCTTCAAGGAGCTAACATCCTCCGGTACTCCGAATTATCAAAAGGTGTACACAGTAACTCTGGGATGCTGGCTGGGCGATATATCGGCAAGTAAGCTTGCAAGCGGAAGATTTGATGTAAGTATGCTTACACGTGATTCTGAAACTGAACTTACGGGAAATCATGTTTATCTGAAATATCAGATTCTCGATAAACTCCCGGAGGTTGTTGAGGATGAAGAAGATGATGAGAATGGAGGTTCCGGCTCAGACAGCGGCGACAATGTTGTTCCTTCCGGTGCTGCTCCTGATATCTGGGTGAACGGCAAAGACAACAAGAAAGAAGAGATATACAAAAAGTCCATGACGAAGGCCGTGAGCGAACTGATAAGCTCGCTTCCCGATGATTGCAAATATGTTTTGAGTGTAACGGATACGAGTGTTGAAGACGCGGCCGGAGCATTTTCATCAGGAAAGGGCAAGAAAAGCGATATCGCAAAGGCCTCATACAAGAAGGCTGATAATGCGGTTGTTGTGA
Source organism: Lachnospiraceae bacterium (assembly GCA_017960415.1). The sequence goes on along the minus strand of JAGCZE010000395.1, from coordinate 1,864 downwards.
CTGCAGGCAAAAAAGAAGGAACAGCAAGGATATGGATTGCTGCGGTTGACAAGAAAAAAGCCGTACAAGCGTCGGGATACTTTGATGTACTGGTCGGCATGGCGCCGAAGAAGATATATATCACAAAAGAAAAGGGTGCGGATGTGAAAGCTGCGGTCAAGAGTGTTGCCCTGAGTACCGGGGAATCCGTATGGCTGTATGCCAATGCAAACGGAACGGAACTGTCATCGCATGCAAAGTTTACCTGGACAGCAACAAAAGGCGCCGATAATCTGGAAATCACTCCTTCAGCCAGCGCACAGAGTGCGAAGATCAGCGTAAAAGCCGCTCCCACAGACGGCAAGGTGATCAAAGCCACCGTTACGATGATGAATGTTGAATCCGGCAAGAAGGTCAACTGTTCGGTAATGATCGTTAATGAGGTAGTTAGTATTACCGGATTGTCTGCGGACTTGACACTTGAATCAGCTTTGGAGGCAGCTGTTGAGAAACAGCTCGACTATAAGTTTGTATGTGCCGACGGCGGCGAAACTACGACCGACAAGATCAAAGTATACACTACAGCTGCTCTTGATGAGGGAACCGGCTACTCAAATACCGGCAAGAAGTTCACGCTTTCCTCAAAGTCTAAGATTAAGATCACCTATAAAAACGGTGAATTTAAGCTGAAGGTTGCGAAGAAAACAGCAAACGGAACAAAATGCAGGATACTCGTGGTAGTAACCCACTCGGACAAGACGATAGATGTGTTTGAAAGTGGAGTTATCACTATCGGACAGGCAGCGGAGTGATGTCTCCCTGATTTGACCGTTTAAACATCAAAAACGACCGTTTAACCCGAAACCATAAGTTTCGGGTTAATTTTATGATATAATATCCGATATAAAACAGAGAATATGTAACCCTTTGCCGCGTACTTGTTATTTGCGTTATTTGCGGTTTTAAATGGGTTTGTAGTGTGTAGATAGGTTTTCGTTAAATGACAAGGAGGTCGTTAACGGTATGAAACATGAAAATAGCAGATCAAACCGTGATATAAACGGATCAAGCAATGATCTATGTGGAAACAGATCAAGCCGTGCTGGAAACGGTTTAAGCAGAATAATAAAATGGAACAGCTGGTTCGGACCGGGCAAAAAGATTACTGCTTGTGCGGTCTTGTTTTTGTCTTTGCTTTTATCATTGACTTTTGGCCGTAATATAAAGGATATTTATGACATTTTCTCCGATGAGATTTTCTGTAAATCAACTGTGGAAGCCTCTGCTGACACGTTCTTCGCATATGCTTACAGTAAGTCGGGCGACAGTCTGACAGTGGACTCGGCAGAGGAACTCGTTTCTGCGGCAGCATCATATCCGGTCACTATTAAAGGAACTATCAATACAAGCAAATATGTCATAGTCGAGAACGGAACACCGAGGATCACCAATAAGTCTGTCTTTTCATCGGGATATCCCCAGATATTTATTTATATCCCCGAGATCACTATCGATAAAGCCTATGACGATATGAAGGATGATGTCAATGATCTGGTCAGGCTTGTCGATTCACCTGTATCCGGATGGAAACTTCGTACTGATTATGATATCACAAAGGGAACTCATACGGGACTGACGCTCTCGCTGTTCCCTGAATATGCCGATGCCTCGGCTGAAGTGAGCACAGCAGCTCTAAAGATGCAGATTTGGGATGGCACCGCATGGCAGGATATCTGGATGCCGGATGGTTCACAGTATAATATCACTGAAGTGATCAAGGATGAACCCGATCCCGATATATCAAAATGTGCGGGTCTGAAGGCAACCGTTTCGGATTGCAGTATCAACGGGATCACAGGTCAGGTCCTGGCAGATGATGATGGAT
>JAGCZE010000394.1 GCA_017960415.1 Lachnospiraceae bacterium | reverse complement strand
TGTAGAGGAAGTAAAGATATCCTCTGAACTGCGCTCTAAACGGTGGAACACAGAGGTGACCGAAAGGGATCGCCTTTATCTCAGCAAACTTGGTGTGGATCAGACATAATCGTTTTGAGTGCGTATTACACGACTTTTAGGATCATATATAATTTCATCTGTTCATATATTTCATGATTTCATAGATAAAATTATATATGATTATAAGTCCCAAAATTTGTACTTTCGCCACAACAATCAGCAAACATTTGTTCATCTTATTATCCTTTGAACTATCCTTTCATTGGCTGCTGCCCATAAAAGATAAATGGAAATTTACACGATTAATATGATAATTGCGTTTCAGAATCTCGAAGATATCTTCAAAAGGTCATCCCAAACGATTTAGACGAGTATAATAGTTTTTCACGATGTGCTCATATTTGTAAGATAGGTGGTTTAGTACAATTTGTCAAGCGTAAACTCAGATATTATATGTTTTCTTTTTATTTCTGATTATTGAGTAGTTGCTCTATTGAACTAAAAGTACTCTTCATTGACAATTACTTTTAGCTTAAGTATCATATTCTTATTAAGAACGATTCAATTTGCTCCTAGATTTAGGTATCATTTTTGCGAGGACTGTATATGAAAAATACCCTTTTTCGATGGATTAAAAGAACAATAAATAAAAACCCCTACAAAAAAGAAGTAGTTCCCTATAATTTCAAGGCCGCCCGGGAATATGCGGCTTCAGTAGGCAAACATATTACAGAATTGTCCGAAGAAGAAATGTCGAAATTCTTACTTCCCAAGTCCATGTGGTAAAACATATACAATAGCAATACTCAGCCTGTCAGTATGTCTTTGCATCTCTATATCTCTGTCTCATTTTCGTTCCGGCTTATGACAACCATCACTTACAGGACAATTACAACAGTCACACCCGCATGAGCTTTTTCCGCTGCGTTTATTCCGTATGATAACCCGTACCGCCAGTCCTACGAGACAGATCAGTATCAAGACTATCAAAACATTTGCGATATTCGATCGAAACCATTCTATTATCGGAAATCCTTTTAATACCATATCTGATCCTCCTGTTAGTAATTCATCTAACTATTTATGACAGCGAACTATTCCGGCTACCAATTTTCCGTAAATTATTTTTCTTCAATGATCTACTCCGGCGATTAGTATCTCTGCCGGCACATTTTTACCAATGGCCACAATAATACAGATAAAACTGCCCCTCCCGGTCTGTTCATAACCGAAAGAAGCAGTTTTAGTCAATATAAACTTATTCCAAAATCTCCACCTGGCACAGCTTCATAGCTTCAAGTGCAGTCTTATGGCTCTCGGGAGTGACGCAGGCGCAACAGGATGCATCTACCTTGATCGGAACATTCGGCATCGCAGCCTTCATCAGAAGAGCATTGGAAATAACGCAGATACCTGTGCACAGACCAACCAGGACTACCTCTGCGATAGGTCCGGATCCGTCGTGGAAACCGGCATTGTCGCCGAGCAGTACGCGCGCAAGCTCCATGGAACCGAAGGTAGGCTTATCAATAACCTCAGCACCTTTCTTTTTTAGAGCTTCGGCCACGCGGTCCTCGATCTCCCAGCCCTTGGTTCCCCTGACGCAGTGGATCACCGGCAGGTTCTTACCTTCCAGGCTCTCAAGGTATTTTTCGGTATGGGTATCGCGAGTCGCAAATACAGGTCCGTCCCAATTCTCGATCTTCTTTACGACATTTTCGACGATTGCTTCGGCCTCTTTCGTGCCCAGCGCTCCGTCAATAAAGTCGTTCTGCATATCAACAACTACTAAAACGTGATTCATTTTTTAACCTCAATCCTTTAATTCAGAAGTACAATGAGGGCATCTGGTTGCCTTGATGCTGATCTCGCTCTGGCAGAAAGGACATACCTTGGTGGTAGGCTCTGCGGGCTTCTCGTCCTTCTTCTTCAGGTTCTTTGCACTGTCGGTCAGCTTGTTGATAGCTTTCACGATCAGGAATACAACAACTGCCATCAGCAGGAAATTGATCACTGCGGTAATAAAGCTTCCGTAATTGAGTGTCGCAAGTCCGAGTTCCTTTGCCTCTGCAAGTGTTGCAGGCTTTACATCCGCGTCACTGAGCAGAATGTAAAGATTTGAAAAATCAGTATTGCCGATGATACGGCCGAGGATCGGCATAAAGATATCATTGACAAGTGATGAAACGATGGCGTTGAACGCCGCACCGATGATCATGCCGACTGCAAGATCGATCATGTTGCCGCGAAGAATGAATTTCTTAAATTCCTTCAGCATTTTCTACTCCTCCCTGCGCATAGCGCAAATAAGATTATGATTGTGACTGCCGCTTAATTCCCCAACAACAGCCCTGTTTGTATTATAAAGCAGGAGAAATTCAAACGCAATAGCCAAGTTGCTATTGACATTGACGGTTATTATTATATTACAAGGCCTGATCTTGCGGTTTTTTCATCAAACTTCCGTTTTAGCATATTAGTGACTAAGACTTCCATACCCTAAATGGGATTTGTTCCTTGAAAATTCAATATTTCAGCTTATAAAACATTATGCCGCCTTGTTTTCATGGTGCAGTGCATTTCTCAGATACTTAGGCAGCAGGTACTTTGACTTGCCGCGTCGCTTTTTGTTTTGGGCATAGATTTCTTTGATATTGAGCGTCTTGCCCTCATATTCGTATTTGATACGGCTGCTTTTCTTGATCATTGCGATAGCATCCATATCCCTGGATTTGATCTGTGTGATCTGGGCAGGATTTGCAAACCAGCAATCGAAAAGGACGTACTTAGCAGAAAGACCGGCGGTACTTGCAACATCGATAAGCTTCATCATGGCATCAGGTGCCTTTGTCTGAGCAAGATTTCTTCTCTGACCGGCAATAGTTCTTTTGTCATAGTCTTTGATCGGACCAATGACATTTGAATCCTTGTTTGATGCAGTAAGGCAGCTGTTGACAGGAATCAGCGTATTCCCGTCACTCCAGCTTAATGTCAGCAAACGGTAGCCTTTTCTGTAGGTCATGGATACATGGTCAAAGACTCTTGATCCAAGCTCTGTTTTCTTGCAGCTGCTACGGTCGAAGAGACTATCATCAACGATAAAGACATCCGCTCTCTTATCATCAGTAAGCGGTCTGATATCCTTGTTTATGATATTTGCTGCAAGAAGAGAAGTAAATCTGAGCCAATTTGTTTTCACTGAGTTCAGAAAACGGTAAAAAGTGTTCTTTGAGAAGCTTTCTTTGAAAGAGCAAAAAACGGTATGGAATTTAAAAAATCCACGGTGGCGATCGATCCCGTTGTTATCAAGGGAAGTGTCGGGACACCGATAGATACCAGGATCAAACTGACCATGGACAGCGCATTCTTCTCGGAATATATCGACAAAGGAACCGATGTTTCAGACTGGTTCCCCGGAAGAGGAGTGAGTGCGGCTGACGGGCGTGCCAGACAGCTTCCTGTCGGAATCAGCGCAACACTTGACTGCGATATAGTTCCCGGCATGAATACGGCAACAATCCGGCTTACGGGTACACCCCTGTACAAGAGCAATAACTACCTTGTGGTTCTGGTGCCCGGGAAATACGTAAGCGGTAACTACGGCTACGGATGGTATTCCTATTATTCGGTTGAATCGGAAATGCTTGAGACCTGCTGCTTTGATATAAGCGGACCGGCAGACGAGCCTGTTTATGCGGCGTTCGACAATGTCCGTTATGAAGTATATGCGGGAACCAATCTTGCCTCTGATTCAAGCAGTAATTACAGGGGCAGTACTTATTACTACACGGGCTCAAACAGCAGTCGAGACTGGGCCAACTCTCTTATGGCGGGTTTTACCGTATATAATGCCAGCAGAGTTTTTAACGACAGCTGGAAACCTATGAATGCATTTGTAAGTGTCACCGGTGCGATAAAATACGCCGAGCCCGGTGAGGAGATCGAATACGAGGGTAGAGAAGACGTTATCATCTATGCCAAGAATGCTTCCGGCCAGACTGTTACCAATGCAGCCATCAACATGACTCAGGAGAAGCTGATCACAACCGTTGATTACAAGTGCTACAGGATCTGGACCGGAGCTACCGATAAGAAGCCCGCAAGCGGAGTGCAGATAATCAATGCGGCGGCAAGGGCAGAAGCGGTCACATCGGGTGCGTTCACACTCTCCGGTGGCAAATTGAAGCTCGGCAAGAACTTTGAAGCATATAATACCGAAAAGGGCAAATGGGGCGGACTGCCGAAGATCACATCTTCGTGTACGATACAGATCCGTATAAAGGCAACTGCAAAGGGCGGCAAGGAAAGCGATACGACCTATGCAACCAGCGCACCTATGAAGCTTGTTGTAACCTTCGGAATCGTTGATGAGAATAATAACAAATCCGGCGTGGTATCGGCGGATGTGAAGATTGAGTAAAACTAAAAAAGCTGTAAGAAGAATAAGGGCAGTCCAACTAAATGTGAGGCTGCCCTTTTTAATGTTTTTACCGTTTAGACATACATAACGACCGTTTGAGCTTCAGACGGGTGTCACGGGTTAAATTTTGTGGTACAATTACCGAAAGACTTATTGTGATGTGTAACCTTTCGGGGGCAGATCAACCCAAATACAAGGAGGTCTCTGATGGATAAACAAACAAAGACTGATTTAAAGAAAAAAACTTTGACAGGACTGTGCGGAAAACTGCTTGCTGCAATAATGCTCACAGTTATGGGGTTTTTCTTTTTCAGCTTTCAAAACGTACAGGCAGATACAATATGGGTCGATTTTACGATCACCTGTAACGGCGAACTGTCCGGTGAAGTAGGAAAACCGATAGAGCCGTTTTATTTCAGCGTTAAATTGAGGGATGCCTATTTTGACTTTGAACGTAGTGACGGAACGGATGTTACAAGCTGGTTTACAGGATTTGTAAACGAAAGGGCGGGTATTTACAATCTTACCCCTTTGGGACTTACTTTCAAAACTGTAGGAGACATTCATAATGGCGATACTGAAGCACATTTCGTTGTAACGGGAACGCCATGGTTTGCAGCATCACACTGTATGTCATTTCTCGGAGTTCCGTATGGTTCAAATATTCCCAAAGAGCAGCGCGGTCCATGGCCTGAAACTACCGGGTGTGTAAAGTTTAATATCATAAGAAACGGATATGGTCTTAAAGGCGGCGTTACACCGGATAATCTTGTTATCTCCGGAGAGCAGGGAACACCTATCACACCGGTGGATATAAATATCGAGCTCTATGGAAATCTTATTACGAATCTTTATGCCGGACAGGATGTTTCCAGCTGGTTCAGGACCGGTGCATATCATGTCGCGAGCAACAGCGATTCGGATTATATCTCGGCATTATTGCCCAAAGGGCTTAAAGCAACGATAAAAAACGCAGCACATATCGGAGATAAAAGCTTTATTGTCACTATTTCGGGTACTCCCCAGCACGGCTCGCACGATTTCATTTATTTTGTTACGCCTGCAGGTTATGTTGCCATCAATGGCGGACCCAAGGACGAACAGGGTTATTCGGGAATAGGCAGCGGTTACCGTATCGGAAAATGGAAATACGATATTGAGGGCGATGATGTTACTCCGAGAGCCGTACCTGATCCTGTCACAATTGAAACCATTGTCGGAGAGGAAATTCCGGATAATCTTGTTACCTTCAGACTTCAGAACTGTACCATTGCCAAAACTCTTGAGCCCGGTACAAGTATTTATAACTGGTTCAGAAAATACAATTTTAAATCTGACGGATGGTACGGATATGCATTCGAAAACTTCGGAAACACTCTGAAGGTGGAGATTGTTCGTTTCCAAGAAGGAGAAGACTACTTTACATGTAAGTTCACGGGTGTTGCCAAGACCACGGGATCGCAGGAGTTACGTCTGCTTTTGGACAGTGATCTGACGACACATCCGGTAAGAGTATGGAGTACTTCGGACGGAAAAGCGGTATTTGTGTCAAGAGATCCGGATATCGGTCCCAAACCTTATATTTCCGAAAGAACTATCGAGATGAAGCAGGGGTTCTATTCGGATCTGTCGGATGATCCTTTTGATGTAGGCATTACGGGAGGCAGGGATGCACAGGATTATCAGACGATCTATGCCCTGTACATGAATAAGCAGATCTTGGCAGGAACAGATATTTCTACGTATTTCAAAAATCTTCCCAGTGGGGTAAAGGCATACGCGGCGACTGATTTTACAAGAGCGAACTCAGCCGAATATCAGGATCAGCTGCAGGTTTATTTTAAAGGTACTCCGACCAAAACCGGAACCTATAATATTTCATTCTGGCTCGGCGCGTATGATTATACCAGGCTCGATCTCGATAAGACAGAGTATTATGCAAACGGAAACCACTGGTTTATTACACCAATGAAGGGTGTAACGAAGCAAAAGCTTCGCAGACAGAGCTTACGCTTGTTGTAAGTGAAGGTGAAACATACGGTTACGTTTATGATAATTCGGTAATAGAAGACCCCAAACAGCTTTCATATGAGGAATTCGAAGGGATTTCGGAAGAAACACCCATGACCCCCATAGTGATCAGCGGTAAGATCACGCATGAAAAGTCTGTAAAAGTTACCGAAGGGACTCCCAAGGTCGTAGAAAAAACGGTTCACAGCTTTGACGGGAAGCAGTTTGGAATATATATTCCCTCAAAGATTACATTAAGATCAAATTATGCCGCGGGTGCGGATATTAAGAACGTGGTCAGATTAAAGAACGCTCCGCTTTCAAATTATACCCTGCGTACGGTAAATGCGCTATCAAAGGGCGATCACAATGGGCTTACCGTTTTGGTCTATATTGACGGCGATGATATAAAGCTCACCCAGTCTTCGAAGGAGTTGGAGATTCAGTTTTCCGAGACCGGCGGCAGCAAATGGAATGATCTGAAAGTACCTGTCGGATCTGTTTATGAGATTGGAGAGATCATTTTTGAAGATCCGGATACCTCCAAATGCACGGGTCTTTCGGCAACTATAATGGATTGCAGTGTCAACGGTATAGTAGGTTCTCCGCTGGAGGATAAGCTCGGTGTGGAGATCACCGTTGTCGGAGATACATTTGCAGCCTTGGCAAAGGGAACCGATGCAACCGGGTGGTTTGAAAACCTGCCCAAAGGTTTGTACGCTTCGGTAAAGGAAAATGTAAAAGCCGGAGATGCTTCCGTAAAGATCATTTTTGCAAAAACCAATTCTTCAGGTCAGTTTGTTCAGGTTACGCCACGTTCTGCATGCACAGGACCGATAGAAGTCTGTGTTCCGTTCAGCGTGCTGACAGGCGGACAAAGTGGTGCAACAAGATACGGTATCGTTGGCGGAGTGGCAAACACGATAAACACAAAAGCGAATTTCTGTATCATGACCGCTGATGATCTTATATCAGAGCAGGGAATACTGGTTGTTTCCCAGAAGATTATGGGAATATACGGTACAACCAAGGATGCTTTTGGCAATGATGTATTCCTGCCCATGGGTGGCAAGGATGATGAGATAGTAATATATTCCGCGGTATATGGAGAAAGCAGAGCAAAACTGAATAACAGAAATAAGGGAGGCGGAGCTTCCACAAAGGATATTATCAGGTGCAATTCGCTTGATAATTGGACTTTCTGGGATAACGATATCAATCTGAACTCCGTGAGATGTGATGAATTTTCTGGAATTAATATCTTAAGATACAATTTTCCCAAAGGCGATGCATATGCGACTTCGATTACTTCCGGATGGTTCAATTTGTATATAAATTCCATTATGGCAGGGGAAGACCGCACATTCATTTCATATGAGATCTCAGATACACCCGCGCAGGAAGATGACAATGAATGGGGTGAAGCCGACGAAAACGACGACGATGACAATGGTGAGACCGAACCTGTCGGCGAAAAACCCGATATCTGGATCAACGGCAAGGATTTCAAGAAAGAAGACCGTTATAACAAATCAATGACTGTGGAGATCAGCAAATTCATCGCATCACTTCCCGATGGATGTAAGTATGTTGTGAGCGTGACGGATACGACCGTTACCGATGCGGAAGGTGCATTCTCCTCAGGCAAGGGCAAGAAGTCCAATATGGCGAAAGCCGCCTATAAGAAAGCGACTGATTCCATAACTGTAACAGCGGGAAAAACAGCCGGTACAGCGCGTGTATGGGTAGGAGCCGTCGACAAGAAGAATACAGTTCAGGACTCGGGATATATCGATGTTTTGGTAGGAACGGCACCGAAGAAGATATACGTAACAAGACAAAAAGGCGCTGCTGCGACGGCAACCGTAAAGAATGTTGCACTGAACCCCGGAGAGCAGATCGTTCTCTATGCAAATTCGAACGGAACAGAGCTTTCACCTCACGCATCTTTTACCTGGACGGATGTGAAAGAGAGCGGATATGTGCAGATAGTTCCTTCTTCCGACACGCAGAAAGCGGTCATCAAGGTGATCTCAGCTCCGACTACGGGCAAGACACAGAAGGTAAATGTGGCGGTAGTGAATGCAGAATCGGGCAAGAAGGTCAATGTTTCGATCCTTGTTTCAAACGGAGTAGTAAGTGTGAATGGTCTGTCGGATGCAATTAATCTTGAATCCGCAAAGGAAGCGGTGGTAGACAAGACTCTTGCATATACTCTTGTATGTGCGGACGGAAGCTCATCAACGACAGACAAGATAAAGGTATTTACAACCTCTGCGACCGAAGAAGGCAGCGGATATTCCAATAACGGCAAGAAATTTACACTGACTTCCAAGTCAAAGATAAAGGTAACATATAAAAACGGCGAATTCAGTCTGAAAGTTCCCAAGAAAACAGCTGACGGAACAAAGGCCCGCGTGCTCATTGTCGTAACACATGCGGATAAGACAGTTGAAGTATTCGAAGGCGGAGTTATCACCGTCGGGCAGGCACCCTGACAGCGGTGGCAACTATTTGATCATAATATGAAAAAAATCGAGTAGGAGGGAGTGACTAACTCCCGTCCTCTCACAGCACCGTACGTACCGTTCGGTATACGGCGCTTTCAATAGTTGACGTGCA